>JALZHV010000142.1 GCA_030860625.1 Actinomycetota bacterium | reverse complement strand
GCCGAGCGCAACGCCCAGCTCGCCCTCGACCAGGACAAGCTGCGCCGCGAGCACCGCCGCACCCGCCGGGTCGAGAGCCTGGCGGCGCTGGCCGCGGCGCTAGGGATGGAGGAGCTGCCGGTGCGGATCGAGGGCTTCGACATCTCGACGATCGGCGGCGAGCACACGGTCGCCTCGATGGTCGTCTTCGAGGGCGGGGCGACGAAGAAGTCCGACTACCGCCGCTTCAAAGTCCGCGGCGACCTCCGCGAGGAGGGCGACCAGGGCCCCGACGACTTCGCTTCGATGGAGGAGGTGCTCTCGCGGCGGATGGCGCGCTACCTCGAACAGGTCGACCTCTCTCCGCACGACCGCAAACGCGACGAGAGCTTCGCCTCGCTGCCCTCGGTGATCCTGATCGACGGCGGCAAGGGCCAGCTGGCGGCGGGGGTGCGGGCGCTGCAGCCGTTCACCGAGCGCGGCGTCACGATCATCAGCCTCGCTAAGCGCCTGGAGGAGGTCTACGTCCCCGGCCGCTCCGAGCCACTCGACCTGGCCCGCGACTCTGAGGCCTCGCGCCTCCTGCAGCGGGTCCGCGACGAGGCTCACCGCTTCGCGATCGACCACCACCGCGGCCGCCGCGATCGCGGCATGCTGCAGGGCTCGGTGCTCGACGACCTGCCCGGCATCGGCCCGGCGCGCAAGCGGGCGCTGCTGCAACACTTCGGCACGCCGGAGCGATTCCTCGCCGCCACCCGCGAGGAGCTCGAGGCAGTGCCCGGGCTGCCTGGCAAAGTAGGCCGGGAGATACACGAGCAGCTGAACCGGATCGGCTGAGGAGCGAGATGGCGGAGCGGGTGGAGACGGAGTTGGAGGGCGCGGGTGAGGACGGTCTCGCCCGGCAGGTGACGCTGGTCGTGATCAGCGGCCACTCGGGCGCGGGCAAGTCGGAAGCGATCGCCGCCTTCGAGGACGGCGGCTACTTCTGCGTCGACAACCTGCCGCCGCGGATGATCGCCGGGCTCGGCGAGCTCTTCCGCCACCAGGGCAGCGGCGTCGAGCGCGCCGCGATCGTCTCCGACGTGCGCGGCGGCGAGTACTTCGAGGAGCTGGTGCAGGTGCTGGAGGACCTCGAGAGCGAAGGGCTGCGGCCGATGGTCCTCTTCCTCGAGGCCGACGAGGAGACCCTGCTCGACCGCTACAAGGAGACCCGCCGTCGCCATCCACTGGCGCCGGAAGGGCGGATCGTCGAGGGGATCCGGGCCGAGCGCGAGCTGCTGGCGCCGCTGCGGGCGCGCGCCGACAAGGTGATCGACACCAGCGACCTGGCCGGAGCGGAGCTGCGGCGCCAGATCACCGAAGAGCTGCTGGGGCGGGAGGAAGGCGGCAAGCTGGCGCTGACGCTGCTCACCTTCGGCTTCAAGAACGGGCCGCCGCGCGACGCCGACCTCACCCTCGACGTCCGCTTCCTCCCCAACCCCCACTACGACGACGAGCTGCGGCCGAAAACCGGCATGGACCAGGAGGTCCGCGACTACGTCGAGCAGGGGACCCAGGCCGGCGAGTTCTACGGCCGCCTGCTGCCGCTGCTCGAGTTCCTCGTCCCCGCCTACGTCGCCGAGGGCAAGAGCCACCTGACGATCGCGGTCGGCTGCACCGGCGGCCGCCACCGTTCGATCACCGTCGCCGACCGGATCAGGCGAGACCTAGCGGCCCGCGACGACGTGATCGTCAAGGTCAAGCACCGCGACGTGGCGCTGGACTGAGCTGCGGTCGAGTCGCCAGCGGCTCGCCGACCGTCAGTCGCTCGGGAGGACCCGCGGCGGAGAGCGCGGTGCGCAGCTCCTCGAGGGCCTGGCTCGACTGCCGCCAGCCCTTGACCGCGAAGGCGACCCGCTCCTCCGGGTCACCGGCCTTGACCGCCTCGACGACCCAGGGGCGGCGGAAGACCACCCGGCCGACCAGGCTCGACAGGAAGAGGACGAGCAGCACGATCAGCTCGAGCGCGATCCCGATCAGCGGCACCAGCACGAACACGATCAGGAGCACCACGACGACGATCGCGATTCCGATCGTCGTGCCGTCGAAGAGGTCGAGGCCCCAGGGGAGGTCGTCGAGAGCGGAGCCGGAGTCGGGTTCCCTTTCATCCTTGTTCCTGCGCCAGCGCTCCCGCAGGCTCGGCAGCCGGCGGTCCAACCAGCGCCGCCGCACCCGCCAGCGCTGGCCGTCCGGCGTCGTCACGATCGATCCCCGTACTCCCATCGAGGACGCAACTCTAGAATCGCCGGTCCTTGTCTGCACCTGTCATCTCCATCAAGGGCCTCCGCAAGAGCTACGGCGCGACGGAGGCCGTCCGCGGCATCGACCTCGAAGTGAACCGGGGGGAGATCTTCGCCTTCCTCGGCCCCAACGGCGCCGGCAAGACGACGACGGTCGAGATCCTCGAGGGATACCGGCGGCGGAGCGGGGGAGAGGTAAGCGTGCTCGGCGAGGATCCGGAGCGGGCCGGGCGCGAGTGGCGCGAGCGGATCGGGATCGTCCTCCAGAGCGGGCGCCTCGATCCCTACCTGACCGTGCGCGAGTCGCTCGACCTCTACGCGGGCTACTTCCGCGCCCCGCGACCGACCGAGGACGTGATCGCGCTGATCGGCCTCGAGGGCAAGGCCGACGAGCGGACCAGCCGCCTCTCCGGCGGCCAGCAGCGCCGGCTCGACGTCGGCATGGCCCTGATCGGCGACCCTGAGCTGCTCTTCCTCGACGAGCCGACGACCGGCTTCGACCCCTCGGCGCGGCGCCAGGCCTGGGACGTGATCGCCGGCCTCCGCGACCTCGGCAAGACCGTCTTCCTCACCACCCACTACATGGACGAGGCGCAGCGCCTCGCCGACCGGGCGACGATCATCGCCGCCGGACAGGTCGTCGCCCGCGGCACCCCCGAAGACCTCGGCGGGCGCGAGAACGGCGAGACGACGATCCGCTTCCGCCGCGACGGCCGCGAGGAGACGCTGACGACGACGACCCCAGTCCAAACCCTGCACGAGCTGACCGGCGAGGCGCTCGCCCGCGGCGAGGCCCTGGAGGGACTGGAAGTGACCCGGCCCTCGCTCGAGGACGTCTACCTGGAGCTGACGGAGGCCGCGGAGATGAACGGCACCGCCGAGGGGAGCGGCCGGTGAACGGTCTCGCCCTCGTCGGCCACCAGTTCCGCTACGACCAGAAGGCGTTCTGGCGCAACCCCGCCTCGGTCTTCTTCACGGTGATGTTCCCCGTGATCGTCTTCCTCATCCTCGCGGTGGTCTTCGACGGCGAGGTGGTCGAGGTCCGCGGCGGGATCGAGGCGACCACCTACTACGTGCCGTCGATCATGTCGCTGGCGATCATCTCGGCAACGATGCAGACGCTGGCGATGACCCTGGTGATCGCCCGCGAAGACGGCCGCCTCAAGCGCGGCCGCGGCACCCCGATGCCGCCCTGGGTCTTCATCGCCAGCCGCATCGGCAACTCGATCGTCGTCGCCCTGATGATGCTCGCCTTGCTGGCGGCGATCGGGGGCGCCCTATACGGCGTCGAGCTTCCCTGGGAGCGCCTGCCGGCGATCCTCCTCGCCCTCGTCGTCGGCGCCGCCACCTTCTGCTGCCTCGGCATCGCCCTCACTGCCGTGATCCCCTCCCAGGACGCCGCCGCGGCGATCGTCAACGCCCTGCTCCTGCCGCTCTATTTCCTCTCCGGCGTCTTCATCCCTGAAGACGAGCTCCCCGACGGCGTCATCGCCTTCGCCGACCTCTTCCCGGTCCGCCATTTCTTCCACGCCTTCTTCGACGCCTACGTCCCCGCCGGCGGCCCCGCCGTCGCCTGGGGGGACCTCGCGATCCTTGCCCTCTGGGGCCTCGCCGGCCTGCTCCTGGCGATCAAGTTCTTCCGCTGGACGCCCAAGTCGGGCGGCTAGAAGACGATCAGGCTGCCCAGGCCGACGAAGCCGGTGACCATCACCGCGGACAGAGTCATGAAGCCCTGAGTCATCATCCGCTGCAGGTCTTTGACGTCGCCCCGCAGTTCGCGGATGTCCGCATCGACACGAGCGAACCCCTCGGTCATCCGCGAATCGACCTGATCAAATCGCTTGTCCACCCCGTCGAACCGTTCGTCCACCCTCTCCTTGAGGTCGTCGAGACGCTCGTCGGTCCAACTCTCTCTCATCGTCTGCATGAGCGTACCGTATGTTTTTGTCTGTAACGAAACAAGACGCGAGAGTGCCAATAGTGGGTCAAGTCAGAGGCGGATTTGTCAACTACCCCGCGTCCTTCCGGCGTCCCCCTCCTATAGCCTCAGAAGCTCAATGCTCCACCACGTTCTACTGGAGGTCGGCGACCTCGATCGCAGCGCCGCCTTCTACGACTCGATGCTGGCCCCTCTGGGCTGGCGGCGGCATTTCGAGCAGGATCAGACGATCGGCTGGGGCATCGCCAAACCGGTCTTCTTCGTCTCCGGCAAGCACGATCCCCAGCCCGGCTTCGGCCTGCTGAGCTTCTCCGCGCTCGGGATCGTCGCCGTCAAGGCGGCGTGGGAGAACGGGGTCAAATCCGGCGGCGTCAGCGTCAGTGACCCGGGCGTGCAGCGCTCGCACGGGTCCGGCTCCTACTCGGCCTTTCTCAAGGACCCCGACGGTTACGAGATCGAGATCACCATCGGCTCCGACTAGCGCGGTAGCCCGGCAGTGCCGAATCCATAGGATCGGCTTCCCCAAACGACATCCAGGAGGAATCAGTTCATGGCTGTGAAGGTCGGCATCAACGGTTTCGGACGCATCGGCCGCAACGTCTTCCGGGCCGCGAAGGCGGCGGGCGCGGACATCGACTTCGTCGCCGTCAACGACCTCACCGACCCGGCGACGCTCGCCCACCTGCTCAAGTACGACTCGATCCTGGGGCGCTTCCCGGGTGAGGTCTCGGTTGAGGGCGACGTGATCACGGTCGACGGCGACGAGCTGAAAGTCCTCTCCGAGCGCGATCCGGCCGCGCTGCCCTGGGGCGACCTCGGCGTCGACGTGGTGATCGAGTCGACCGGCTTCTTCACCGCCCGCGCCGACGCCGCCAAACACCTCGACGCCGGCGCCAAGAAGGTGATCATCTCCGCCCCCGCCAAGGAGCCGGACGTGACCGTCGCCCT
>JALZHV010000420.1 GCA_030860625.1 Actinomycetota bacterium | reverse complement strand
GCCTCAAGGTCCCTCACATCGGCTGGTCGCCGGTGCGCTGGGAGCGCGAGTCGCGCCTCACCGACGGCATCCCCTCGGAGACCCCCTTCTACTTCGTCCACTCCTTCGCCCCGCGCCCGACCGCCGACGAGCTGCTCGGCACGGCCGAGTACGGCGCCCGCTTCGCCTGCGCCGCCCAGCGCGACAACGTCTTCGGCGTCCAGTTCCACCCCGAGAAGTCGAGCGCGGCCGGCCTGCGCCTGCTCTCCAACTTCGCCGGCATCTGCGCGAAGTCGCTGACCACCGCGTGATCCTCTACCCGGCGATCGACATCCGCGGCGGCCAGGCCGTCCGCCTCCTCCAAGGCGACTACGCCCGCGAGACCACCTACGACGCCGACCCCGTCGACGCCGCCCGCCGCTGGGCCTCCGAAGGCGCAGAGTTCCTCCACGTCGTCGACCTCGACGGCGCCAAAGCCGGCGAGCCGCAGAACCTAGACGCCATCCGCCGTATCGCCACCGCCGTCGACTGCCCGATCCAGGTAGGCGGCGGCCTCCGCACCCCCGAGCCGGTCGCTGCTGTGCTCAATGCGGGGGCTCAGCGGGCTGTGATCGGGACGGCTGCGATTCGCGACCCCGACTTTCTGCAGACGATGGTCAATGCGCACGCTGAGCGCATAGTCGTGTCTGTGGATACGCGGGGCGGACAGGTATCGCTGGCAGGCTGGACCGAGACCAGCAACGTAAGTGCCCCCGACGCAGTCTCAGAGCTGTCCAGGCGCGGCGTTGAGCGCTTCCTCTGCACCGCCATCGAGGTCGACGGCACCATGGAGGGCCCCGCCATCGACCAGTTGAACCAGATCGCGGCGGCAACCTCAGCCCAGATCATCGCTTCCGGCGGAGTCGGTGACCTTTCTCACCTCGAGCAACTGTCCCGTGACGCCGCTCCCAACATCGAAGGGGCGATTGTTGGCCGGGCTTTGTACGAGCAGAAGTTCACCGTGGCCGAGGGACGGGAGACCCTCTCCCGGAGGCTCTAGAGCTACGGCTCCGAAGCACCGGGCGGACTCAGCTGCGCAACGGTCTCCGGGAGAGGGTCTCCCGTCCCTCTACCTTTACGCTTCTGGCAATGGCCCTAAAACGAGTAATCCCCTGCCTCGACGTCGACTCCGGCCGAGTAGTCAAGGGCACCAACTTCGTCGGCCTCCGCGACGCCGGCGACCCTGTCGAGCTGGCCGAGCGCTACGACGCCGAGGGCGCCGACGAGCTCGTCTTCCTCGACATCACCGCCTCGCACGAAAAACGCGAGACGATCGTCGAGCTCGCCCGCCGCACGGCGGACAACGTCTTCATCCCCTTCACGATCGGCGGCGGCATCCGCTCGGTCGAGGACGCGCAAGCGGTGCTGGACGCCGGCGCCGACAAGGTCTCGGTCAACTCGGCGGCGCTGGCGCGGCCGGAGCTGCTGAGCGAGCTGGCCGCGCAGTTCGGCGCCCAGTGCGTGGTGATCGCGATCGACGCCAAGCGTGAGGAGGACGGCTGGGGGGTCTACGTCAACGGCGGCCGCAAGCGGGTCGAGGGGCGCGACGCGGTCGGCTGGGCCGAAGAGGCGGTCGAGCGCGGAGCGGGGGAGGTCTTGCTGACCAGCATGGACCGCGACGGCACCGAGGACGGCTACGACCTCGAGCTGACGCGGGCGGTGGCCGAGGCGGTCGGGGTGCCGGTGATCGCCTCCGGCGGCGCCGGCGAGCTCTCGCACCTGAGCGAGGCGATCGCCAAGGGCAACGCCGACGCCGTCCTCTGCGCCTCGATCTTCCACTACGGCCAATACCGCGTCCGCGAGGCGAAGGAGCGGCTCGCGGCGGACGGCATACCTGTCCGTCTCTAGCTGAGAACCCCGCTGTCCGGGGGATCGATCATCGTTGGGCGCCTATGGACGATCTGGCGGCGGCGCTGCGGAAGACCCACCCGGAGCTGGAGGTGGTGCGCGCGGCGGCGCGGGAGCCGGTCTACCTCGTCGGCGGCGCGGTCCGCGACCTGCTGCTCGGCCGGCCCCGCGC
>JALZHV010000419.1 GCA_030860625.1 Actinomycetota bacterium | reverse complement strand
ATCGCCGCCCGCGTCGAGGCCCTGGTCGCCGAGCTCGATCAGGAGCCGGCGGCGCCGGAGTAGCGCAGCGACCCCGGGGTGTCGAGGTCCTCGCCGGTCTCCAGCAGCGTCTTCAGGCCGGAGAGGATCATCGGCCAGCCGCCGAAGAGTTCGTTGTTGGCGTCCTCGGAGAGCTGGTCGTGGGTCACCCGCAGGCGGCAGGAGGTGCCGACCGGCTCGATCTCCCAGGTCACCCGCGACTCCCCTTCGCGCTGGACGTCCTCGCTCCACAGCGCGGTGAAGCTCTGCACCAGCCGCCGCGGCGGGTCGACCTCGAGGTTCCTGCCGCCGGCGATCTCGACCACCCCCGGCACCGCGGCCTTGTACTCCGAGCCCTCGGTCCAGTCGGAGACGGTGCCGACCCCGAAGCTGTAGCGCTTGCGCATCTCCTCGCTCGTGATCGCCTCCCAGAGCCGCTCCGGCGTCGTCTTGATGTAGATCTCGAACACGGTCATCGTGCCGCGCCCGCCCACCACCGTGTAGGCCTGCTCCTCGCTCATGATTCGTCCTCCTCGTTCTCGTTTTTCTCCAGGTCCTGCTTCAGCTCGCTGAGCGCCGAGGCCCAGGGCTCGGCGTACTTGCCCACCCAGCGGTCGTGGATGAGCCGGATCGGGACGGGGTTGAGGAAGTGCAGCTTCTCGCGGCCGCGCCTCTTGGTCGTCACCAGCCCCGCTTCCTCGAGCACCTTGAGGTGCTTCATCACCCCGAAGCGGGACATCGGCAGCTTCTCCTCCAGGGCGCTCAGCGACTGCCCGTCCCGCTCGAAGAGCCGGTCGAGCAGCTCGCGGCGGGTCGGGTCCGCCAGCGCCTTGAAGACCTCGTCCATGCAGAGACTATATGTGACCTTTTAGTCACCTGTCAAGGCAGAGGATGTTTAAGCACCACATTGGAACGTGCGGCAAACCCCTCTGTGCCAAAAAGGCATACGCCATTTAGGGTGACTCGACCAATCAAGAGGGCGCTATGCACGGGGAAGCGCTCTCCTATCTCTCAAGGGGAGGAACTAGATGCAAGCGATTAAACGCTTGGCACTGCTCGTCTGCGCGCTCGCGCTCTTCGCCGTTCCGGCGACCGCGAACGCGGCGATCACCACCAAAACGATCGACTACGGCCCGTACACGATTCCGGCCGGCGGCGGCGACCCGCACGACCACCACTCGATGGGGATGATCGCCAACAAAATCGTCCAGAACATCTCCAAGCCGTGCACCGGCTGCACGATCATCGGCGTCACGCCCGACCTCGTCTACGAAAACGGCAGCAAAGCCAACATCACAGAGGGGCCGATGCTCCACCACGCGATGTTCTCGGCCCAGTCGAGCGGCAAGTCCGACGTCACCTGCGGCAGCAGCGGCCCGGGCATCCTCGGCGAACGCTTCTTCGCCTCCGGCAACGAGCGCACCCCGGTCGACCTGACCTCGCTGCCCTACGGCTACAAGGTCAACAGCACCGAGACCTGGAACATGGTCTTCGACCTGATGAATTGGGCGACGACCAGCAAAACGGTGAAAATCCGGATGACCTGGAAGTACGCCACCGGGACCGACCACACCAGCCGCGCCGCTCTGCGCCCGGTCTGGCTCGACGTCGCCCAGTGCACGCTCAACTCGTACTACTCGCCGCCGTTCGGCATCAGCGACACGCACTACGACTGGAAAGCCAGCTTCGGCGGCAAACTGATCGCGGCCGCGGGTCACATCCACGACCACGGCGTCAACATCGAAGTCACCAACGAGACCAGCAAAACGCTGCTCTGCAACTCGGTCGCGACCGTTGGCGGCCCGGGCTACGAAACCCACACGGACGGTCGTAAACACGTCTCCGGGATGAACGTCTGCACCGGGAACCCGATCTCGACGATCAAAAAAGGCGACACGATCCGCCTCCACTCGATCTACAACATCCCGGAAGGGCATCACGCGATCGAAGACGCGATGGGCATCGCGATCGCGTACATCAACCCGAGCTGACCAAGCCTCGAGTTGACTTGGGAGCCGGCCC
>JALZHV010000418.1 GCA_030860625.1 Actinomycetota bacterium | reverse complement strand
GCCTTCGTCCCCTTCGCGGTGGGCGCCGCCGCGATCGGCATCCCTCTCGCCTCGGCGCTGGTCCCCGGCGGCAAGGACTTCGTGCTCGCCCGCAACCTGCTGCCGGCGCTGATCCCGCTGCTGATGGCCGTCGCGGTGGCGCTGAGCGCCGAGCGCGCCCGCAAGCTCGGGACCGGGATCGCGGCGCTCCTGCTCGCCTACTCGTTCGGCTTCTGCATCCTCGCCAGCACCTCGCCCGACCTGCACCGGCCCGACTGGGAGGCGGTCGCCGAGCGCCTCGGCGAACCGGAGGAACCGCGGGCGACGGTGACCTGGGTGATCGGCGAGGCGCCGCTGCGCTACTACCTCTCGACCGGCGCGATCCAGGTGAAACCGTCGGAAGGCTACGACTGGCTGGTCCGCGAGGTGAACTTCGTCTCGATCGGCGAGGCGCCGCCGCCACCGTCGAAGCTGATCGGCCCGCGCTTCCGCGAAGTCGCCTACGAAGAGGTCGGCGAGCTCTTCATCCGCCGCTACCGCGCGACCGGCCCGGGGCTCGAGCCGCTGCGGCTGCGGACGCTCCGCCACGCCGACACCAACTTCAGGAACAACGGCGTCCTGCTCGACGGTGTTGGTCCTGGCTGAGCCCGGGTATGGGTTTGGGAGTTATCCTGCTATTGGCCACCGAACCCAGTGAGGAGAAGGCATGAGCAAGACGAAGACGGCGCGCGCCGGTGACATGTACGAGAGTGCCCGTGGAAATCCCTATGTGCAGCGTCTGATCGAGGACGAAGAGCTGCGCGACAGCCTCAAGGACGCTTTCGAAGCGGCCAAAGGCGCTTACGAGCGGGCAACCGGCAACGGCAAGGGCGCGGTCAAGGCCGTGACCAGCGACAAGAAGGTCCAGAAGGACCTGCGCAAGGCCGCCGAGAACCTGCAGGAGGCCTCCGACCGTCTGCGCAAGCCGAAGAAGCGCAAGGGCGGCATCGGCCGGATCCTTCTCATCGCCGTGATCGGCGGCGCCGTGGCGCTCGCCGTCAGCGAGGGTGCGCGCAAGGCAGTGCTGGACGCGCTCTTCGGCGCCGAAGAGGAGTTCGAGTACACCTCGACCACCAGCATCAACGGGTCCTAAACTAGGACCCGGGGATGGAGGCAGCGACCAAAGAGCGACAGCTCAGCGGCGACAAGGCCAAGCGCATCGTCGACGCGATGCGCAACTCGGTGGCCCAGCGCGGCGCGGCGGGCTCGACCTTCGAGCACGTCGCCCGCGAGGCGGGCGTCAGTCGCGGCCTCCTCCACTACTACTTCGGGACCAAGGAGCGGCTCCTGGTCGAGGTGGTGCGCCGCGACACCGAGCTGCGCGTCGCCCGCCTCGACGAGCAGCTGGCGCCGGCGAAGACCCTCGACGACGTGATCGAGGCCCTGGTGGCCAGCCTCACCGACGTCATCGACAACGAACCGAGCTTCTTCCTCCTCCTCTTCGAGCTGTTCAGCGCTGGCCGCCGCAACCCCGACATCCAGCGCGAGGTCGGCCAGCTCTTCGAGAAGACCCGCACCCACGTCGCCGAGCTGCTGCGCAAAAAGGAAGAGGAGGGGGTCCTGAGCCTGCGCTTCGCGGCCGAGGACGTCGTCTCCTACCTCTTCGCCCTCGGCGACGGCTTCGCCCTGCAGGCGCTGTCGGAGCCCGAGCGCGACACCAGCGGCGCCTTCGCGGCCGGCGTCGCCTCCGCCCGCTTCCTGCTCGCCGCCGAGTAGCCGCAGCAGCAGCGAGTGATGCCGCTCACGCAGTGATGCGGCTCACAGACCCCTGCCGTCTCCGCGCGCGAGGCTCATGCCAAGCGATGCGACGGCGATAGGAGGCCCGGCAATGAGAGACGCGATGACCCGACTGGCGGAGTTCCTCGGAAGGAGGCGGCGCTGGGTCCTCGCAGCCTGGGTCGCGATCCTCGTGCTCGCGCTTCCCTTCGCCGCGAAACAGACCGAACACCTCACCGGCGGCGGCTTCGACGTTCCCGGCAGCCAGTCGATGCAGGTGAGCGAAGAGATCCAGGAGGACTTCGGC
>JALZHV010000141.1 GCA_030860625.1 Actinomycetota bacterium | reverse complement strand
CTGCTGACGCGGCCGCCGGCGACGGTCGA
Source organism: Actinomycetota bacterium (assembly GCA_030860625.1). GTDB lineage: Bacteria > Actinomycetota > Thermoleophilia > Solirubrobacterales > 70-9 > VAYN01. The sequence continues at coordinate 5,134 of JALZHV010000141.1, read as the reverse complement.
CCGCGACTCGCCCTACGTCCGCGCCCTGCGCGCCTCGGCGACCGAGCACCACGACGGGGAGCCGATGAGCGTCGGCCGCGACGGCGCCTCCGACGCGGTCTCCTTCCTGCGGGTGGGCGTGCCGGCGGTCGAGTTCGGGCCGGTGGGAGCGGGGCACCACGGCCCCTCCGAGTGGGTCTCGGTCTCCTCGCTGCGGACCTACCGCCAGGCGCTGGAGTCGTTCCTGCGGGCGATCCCGGACCGTCTCGATGAATGAGCGGATTCCAGGCTGAGCGCCGAAGAACCGCTGGCCCGCGAAGCCTGCGGAAGTCGAGGTGAACCCGGCTTGAGAGGGGCTACGGCCGGACGCCTCGCCGTAGCCCCTCTTGTCGTGCGGGTCAGCAGGGACTGCCTGCGTAAACCTGGACTCCATTGAACGGGATCGGACTTGGGTTCTGGCCTCCAGGAGGGACGCAACCGTAGACCTGCCCGTCACGCATCAGGCCCGCTCCCTTGCTCCCGCAGCGATTTTTGACCGAATACTTCCACCCTGCAAGAGGGTGAAATCCGGTAGCGCTGCACGCGGTCTGGCCTCTCACGCCTTGGTAATTCGTCTGCGTCCAAACGCAGATGCTCCCTGAAGGGCAGCTTTCATCGGCGGTCGCGACCCCTGGCACCGCAATTGCGCCGAGGGCCAGAACGGCGATCAAGGCTGCGAAAGCTTTTCCTCGGATCTGAATCATCGTTAAGCGTCTCCAATCTGTGTGACGACCCGCATCAATGGGCTCGTCCTTTTGCCTTGCTGGACGCTCTCCGATCCGGAGGCATCCCGGTTTCCTTTTTCCGTTGCCAGGGATCAGGCGGGCGCCTGTGACGACCCGCTCGAACTAGGCAGAGCGTCGGCGAGCGCCTTTAAAAGCGTCGCCTCGGCCTACCAAAGTTCTAACGTGGTACTCAAGTAGTACTTATTACCGTAAAAATAAAGAAACGGTTTGTATGGCAAATGACCTACCTCAGCCCTTTGGAGAGCGGTTGCCGAGGTAACCGGAATCGAGAGCCTTCACGTTTCCGCGGTATCGAGTCGCTACCGTTTGCGCGCGGCACAGTTCTTCGACCGACCCTCGATCAACCTTGAACGGATCGTCGGCGATGCTCTCAATAAGGTGCCTGACCGATGCGTGCTCGATGCCGACATCCGCTACCTGCCCGACGAGAATCCGGAGGAGATTCTCGTCTAGGTGCGCGAAATTCCGGGCTCCGAGCTTCAGCCCCTGCTGACCAGACCGCCCGCGCCTGTCGGCCGCGACGGCGCCTACGAGGCGGTCTCCTTTCCGCGGGCGATCCTGGGCCGGCCCGATGAATGAGTCGCCGGGCCCGAGTTGGGCGCCGAAGAAACCGCCCCCCAACGGGGACCACGAGGCGGCGCCGAAGCCGAAACGCTTCTGGTGGCGGTTCGTCCTCGCCTCGCTGCTGATTGTCGGCGTCTCCGCCGCGACCACGGCGACCGCGTCGCTGCTCTACCTCAATGACTTCATCGACAAGCTGGAGGGCAACCCCAAGCTGCAGCGGGAACTGGGCAAGTTCCTTTCGGACAGCGGTGGGGCTCAGACCTTCCTCGTGATTGGCTCCGACAAGCGCGCGGGAGACGCCGAAGACAAAGGCCGTTCCGACACGGCGATGCTGATCCGCCTCGACCCCGACAAGGACCTGATCTCGATGATGTCGATCCCCCGCGACCTCAAGGTCGAGATCCCGGGCTATGGCACCGGCAAGTTCACCGAGGCGTATTTCTACGGCGGCTCCAAGGGGACCTTGCGCGTGGTCAAGCAACTGACCGACCTGCAGATCAACCACGTCGTCAACGTCGACTTCCTCGGCTTCGCCCAGGCGGTCTACGCGATCGGCTGCGTCTACACCGACGTCGACCGCCGCTACTACCACTCCAACGAAGGGGTGCCGCCCGAGGAACAGTACGCCGAGATCAACGTCCAGCCCGGCTATCAACTGCTCTGCGGCAAGAAAGCGCTCGACTACGTGCGCTACCGCCACACCGACACCGACATCGTCCGCTCAGCCCGCCAGCAGGACTTCCTTGCCGCTGCCCGTCAGCGCATTTCAGTCAAGGACCTGGTGTTGGACAGGGACAAATACATCGACATCTTCGCCGACTACATGACCTCCGACATCAGCGACGTCGAGACCCTTCTCGATGTCGTCAAACTCGCCGCCGCCTCGCGCAACGCGACGATCAACGAGGTCGAGTTCCCCGCCGAACTCGGCCCCAGCTACGTCTACGCTTCCCAGAGCGCGATCGACGCAGCGGTCAGGGACTTCCTCGGCGGCGCCACCGTCCAGCAGGCCAAAGCCGAGGCGAAGGCCGCCCGCAACGGCAAAAAGAAACAGGCGAGCCGGGACAAGCCCCGCAAGAAGCAGAAGCAGCAGAAGCCGAAGGTCAAGATCTCCAAGTCCGGCAGCGACGGGCTGGTCCCCGCCGGCGAAGCCGGTGCGGCCGAGGCCAAGATCGCCTCGCGGCGGGCCCGCGGCCACTTCCCGATCTACTACCCGACGCGCCTGCCACCCGGCGCCCGCTTCGTCGAAAGCAACCCCTACGAGAAGGTGGTCGACCCCTACGTCTACAACCTCAAGGACGAGGAGGGGGACCGGCACGTCGCCTACCGGATGGTGCTGGTGGCGGAAATGTCCGACGGCACCCACTACTTCGGGGTACAGGGAATCCGCGGCTGGTCGGACCCGCCGATCCTCGACGACCCGAGCCTGACCAAGACGATCAAGGGGCGCGAGTACGAGATCTTCGTCGATGACGAAAGTGTGAAAATGATCGCCTGGCGCCGCGGAGACAACGTGTACTGGATCTCCAACGACCTGCTGCGAACCCTGAGCAACGATCAGATGATCGGCATGGCGCGGTCGGCGAAGGTGATCATTCCGAAGAAGAAGCCGAAGCGTGGAAGGAGCAGGGGATGAGCGAGCAGCTGCAGCCGGTGGGAGTGATCGGAGTCGGGTGGGTCGGGCTGGTCACGGCGGCCTGCTTCGCCGAGCTCGGCCACCGCGTCGTCGCCCGCGACATCGTCCAGGAGAAGGTCGACGCCCTCTCCCGCGGTGAGATCACGATCCACGAGCCGGGGCTCGAGGACCTGCTGCGCCGCAACGCCGAGCGGCTCACCTTCACCACCGACATGGACGAGCTGCTGGCGGGCGCGCGCCTGCTCTTCGTCTGCGTCGACACGCCGCCGACCTACTCCGGCGACGCCGACCTCTCGCGCGTCCGCGCCGTCGTCCGCGAGCTGCCCGAGGACAGCGATCACGTCCTGATCATGAAGAGCACGGTCCCGGCCGGGACCGGCGAGTCGATCCGCCGCGACAAGCCGGACCTCGCCTACGTCTCCTGCCCCGAGTTCCTCAAGGAGGGGACGGCGGTCAAGGACTTCATGAACCCCGACCGGGTCGTGGTCGGCTCCGACCGCGGCGACGAGGCGGCGGCCGACGCGGTCGAAGAGCTCTACCGGCCGCTCGGCGGCGAGATCCTCCGCACCGACGTCGCCAGCGCAGAGATGATCAAGCTCGCCTCCAACGCCTTCCTGGCGACGAAGATCTCCTTCATCAACGAGATCGCCAACGTCTGCGAGGAGGTCGGCGCCGACGTCGGCCAGGTGGCGCAGGGGATGGGGCTCGACGAGCGGATCGGCACCGCCTTCCTCCGCGCCGGGATCGGCTACGGCGGCAGCTGCTTCCCCAAGGACGTCAGCGCCCTGAAGATGCTGGCCGGCAACACCGGCTACCACTTCCAGCTCCTCACCTCGGTGATCGAGGTCAACGAGCTGCAGAAGCGCCGCGTCGTCAACAAGCTCGAGAAGCACCTCGGCTCGCTGATCGGCAAGCGGGTGGCGCTGCTCGGCCTCGCCTTCAAGCCCGACACCGACGACATGCGCGAGGCCTCGAGCCTCGTCCTCGCGACGCGGCTGCAGGGCGAGGGGGCGGAGGTCGTCGCCTACGACCCGGTCGCCGCCGAGCGCGCCTCCGAAATGCTCGGCACCGTCGAGATGGCGGGCTCGGCGATGGAGGCGCTGGAGGGGGCCGACGCCGCCGTCCTCGTCACCGAGTGGCGCGAGTTCGCCGACCTCGACTGGAGCGCGGCGGCGGAGCGGATGGCGCGGCCGCTGATCGTCGACGGGCGCAACTTCCTCGACCCCGACGCGCTCGCGAGCGCCGGGTTCGAGTACGAGGGCATCGGCCGGCAACCCCGCGACGCGCCGGCGCCGGCGGCAGCCGACTAGTGCAGGCGATCGTCCTGGTCGGCGGCGAGGGAACTCGCCTGCGTCCGCTGACCAGCGACGTGCCGAAGCCGGCGGTGACCCTGGTCGACCGCCCCTTCCTCGCCTACGCGATCGAGTGGCTGGCCGCCCACGGCGTCACCGAGGTCGTCCTCGCCTGCGGCTTTCTTCCCGAGGTGCTGCGCGAGGCGCTGGAGGGGGGGGAGCAGCGCTCGGGGGTGGCGATCACCTACGTCGCCGAGTCCGAACCGCTGGGGACGGCGGGGGCGATTCGGTTCGCGGCCGACGCCCTCGGCGACCGACTGGAAGAGCGGTTCTTTGCCCTTAACGGCGACGTCCTCGCCGACCTCGACCTCTCGGCCCTGGTTCGCGCCCACGACGAGCGCGACGCCCGCGCGACGATCTCCCTCCACCCGGTCGAGGACTCCGCCGCCTACGGCCTCGTCAGCCGCGACGGCGACGGCAACGTGCTCGAGTTCCTCGAGAAGACCGGCGAAGCCGTTCCCGGCGAGATCAACGCCGGCGCCTATGTCCTCGACCGCTCCGTCTTCGACCTGGTCCCGGCGGGCCGGGCGGTCTCGATCGAGCGCGAGGTCTTCCCGCGGCTGGTCGGCAACGGCCTTCGCGCCGAGCTGCTCGACGGCTACTGGATGGACATCGGCACCCCCGAGCGCTACCTGCAGGCGAGCTGGGACATCCTCGAGAGGAGGGTGGAGACGCGGGTTGAGCCGACCTCGGAGGGGATGCTGGTCGCCGCCGACGCGGCGGTCGCCGAGGGCGCCGCGGTCGGCCCGCGCGCCGTCGTCTCCTCCGGCTGCCGGCTCGAGGCGGGCGCCGAGGTGGGCGAATCGGTGCTTCTGGAG
>JALZHV010000140.1 GCA_030860625.1 Actinomycetota bacterium | reverse complement strand
ACCGAGAGCTGGCTGGGGGCGACGCCGAGCGCGTCGGCGACGAGGATTTCGGCCTCGGTGCGCGCGTCCTCCACCCCGGCCGCGGAGATCCGCTCCGCCGCGTCATCGAGGATCGCGCCCACGGTGCGAGCCGAAGGCCCCTCGTTCTGAACGTCAATAGCCGCCATTACCGCCCCATCCTCCCAAGTTCGACCGCTCCAAAGTCCTTGCGCAAGATACCACCGTGTCGGCGAGCGACGACGGCGACCCACACCGCCCCCGCGGCCATCATCACCAGGCTCTCCAGCTGCGCCGCCGTCAGCCCCAGGGCGCTGTCCTCGTTGCGGCGCAGGAACTCGACCAGGAACCGCTCGGTCCCCGCGTAGAGGAGGTAGAGCGCGAAGAGGACCCCCGGCCGCACCCGGTCCCGCAGCTGCCAGAGGATCCAGGCGCCGAGGCCCATCGCCAGCGTCTCGTAGATCGGCGTCGGGTGGACCGCTTCCTCCGTTGGCACGGTCGCGTCGGGATAGGCCATCGCCCAGGGGCCGTCCCAGGCCTTGCCGTAGTCGCCGTCGCCGGAGAGCTGGCAGCCGATGCGCCCGATCGCGTAGCCGAGCGCCAGCGCCGCCGCCGCCGCGTCGAGCAGCGCCAGGCCGAGGAAGCCGCGCCACCAGGCCCAGAGGAGGACCGCGACGGCGCCGCCGATCGCGCCGCCGTACCAGACCAGCCCCGAGCCGCTGAAGAGGTTGCCGAGCAGGTCGTCTTTCACCGAGTCGTAGTTCTGGACGATGAAGTAGACCCGCGAGCCGATGACGCCGCCGATCAGCGCCGCGAAGCCCATCTCATACGCCCAGTCAGGCGGCTTGTCGAGCTCGCCGAAGCGCCTCCAGAGCAGCGCCCCGGCGGCGAGGAAGGCAAGGGCGAACATCAGCCCGAAGGTCTGGAGGGTGAGCGGGCCGATCTCGATCTCGGGGTACACGAATAAAGGGTGGCCCTACTCGGTGAGCAGCGTCTCCAGCAGCGCCTTCTGGGCGTGCAGCCGGTTCTCGGCCTGGTCCCAGACGGCGGAGCGGTTGCCGTAGAGGACCTCGGCGGTGATCTCCTCGCCGGGGTGGGCGGGGAGGCAGTGGAGGACGATCGCCCGCTCGCCGGCGACCGAGAGCAGGTCGGCGTCGAGCCGGAACGGCGCCAGGTCGGAGCGGCGCCGCTGCGCCTCGGCCTCGTCGCCCATGCTGATCCAGACGTCGGTATAGAGGGCGTCGGCCCCTTCGGCCGCGGCGCGCGGGTCGGCGGTCAGCTTCACCCCATGCCCCTCCTCGAGCTGGTAGCCGGAGGGGGCGGCAACGACCACCTCGACCCCGGCCAGCTCGCCGAGGATCGCCAGCGAGCGGGCGACGTTGTTGCCGTCGCCGACGTAGGCGAGGCGGAGCCCGTCGAGGTCGCCGAAGCGCTCGCGCATCGTCAGCAGATCGGCGAGCGCCTGGCAGGGGTGGTGCAGCGGCGTCAGCCCGTTGACCACCGGCACGTCGGCCTCCGCCGCCAGCTCCGCGACGGTCTCGTGGGAGCCGGAGCGGATGACGATCGCGTCGACGTAGCGGGAGAGGACGCGGGCGGTGTCGGCGACCGACTCGCCGCGGGAGAGCTGCATCTCGTCGCCGCGGAGGACGACCGGGTGCGCCCCGAGCTCGGCGACGCCGACCTCGAAGCTGATCCGCGTCCGCGTCGAGGGCCGTTCAAAGACCAGGGCGACGCTGCGGCCGGCCAGGGAATCGCCGCCGACCCGCTCCTCGCGGCCCGCTTTCAGCTCGGCGGCGCGGTCGAGCAGCTGCCCGAGCTCGAAGGCGCCGAGCTCCTCGCCGGTGATGAAGTCGCGCTTCAAGCTTGCGGATACTAGGGCGGTGGAGCTGACCGCACTGAGCTGGAACCTCTTCCACGGGCGCGACCACCCGCCCGACCCGGCGCTGCGCACCTGGCGCTCGCGGCTGCTGCGCCTCGACGAGCGCAACGAGACCCACGTCCAGGTCAACCGCGACCTCACCGCGGAGTTCGCGGCGCTGCTGACGCGGGCGGAGTGGGACGTGGCGCTGCTGCAGGAGTGCCCGCCGCGCTTCGCCGAGCAGCTGGCGCGGGCCTGCCGGGCCGAATGGCACCGGGCACTCACCTCGCGCAACTCCTTCGGTGCCGTGCGGTCGCTCTTGGCGCGGCAGAACCCGGACTTGATCGCGAGCGGCGAGGGCGGCTCGAACCTGACCCTGGTCCGGGTGCCCGGCAAGCTCGGCGGGATCGCCGAGCGGCGCGAGATCGCGATCCACGAAGGCGAGCCGGAGCGGCGCTCGATGGCCTTCGTCCGCACCGCCTCCGGCGTCTGCGTCGCCAACCTGCACGCGACCAACGACTGGCCGAAGCTGGCCGAAGCGGATGTGCTGAAAGCAGCGCGCGCGGCGAACGAGTGGGCGGGCGGCTCGCCGCTCGTCTTCGGCGGCGACTTCAACCTGCGTCCGGACGAGCAGCCGCGCTTCTTCGAGCGGCTCCGCGAGGAGTTCGGGCTGAAGCCGCCGACTGCCCCCAACGCGATCGACCACATCCTCTGCCGCGGCCTCGAGGTGCTCGAGCGGCCGACCAGGTGGCCGCCCGAGCAGCGCGAGTTGCAGCTCGACGGCCGTGCCCTCCGACTCTCCGATCATGCTCCCGTGCAGGCACGTTTCCGTGCCGCAGAGCCGCGCGCTCTGCGGAATTGAGATAGTCGGGTTCTACAGCGGTTAATCGACTGGAGGCAGAACTAGATGGCGGAGAAAAAAGCGACCGGCAAATCGAAATCGAGTTCGAAAGCCGGCGCGAAATCGAAAGCGTCGAAAACCACCAAATCGACGAAATCGAAAGCCAAATCCAGCACCACCAAAGCCAAAAAAACGGCGAAAAAAGCTGCGCCTAAAAAAGCGGCTTCAAAAGCGAAATCGTCGACCTCGAAAAAATCGACGAGCAGCAAATCTTCCAGCAAAGCGACGAGCGGGCTCGACAAGAGCGTCGCCCAGTTCCGCGAGAGCCTCGAGCAGAGCGTCACGCTCAGCCGCGACCGCATCCAGGACGTCGTCGACGACGCCGTCAAACGCGGCCGGATGACCCGCACCGACGCCGAGAAACTGCTCTCGGAACTCGTCAAAAAAGGCAAAAAACAGACCGACGCCCTGCTCAAAGAGCTGGAGCGGCTGGCCAAACAAGCGCGCAACGCGCTGCCATAGCCGGTGGGGACCGCCGGCACCAAGACGGCGGTTCGCGGCCCACGCCGCGGTGAGCTGCTGGAGCTCGAGATCGACTCCCTCGCCTTCGGCGGGCGGGGAGTCGCTCGGGCCGACGGCTTCGTCGTCTTCGTCGCCGGGGGACTGCCGGGGGACCTCGTCAAGGCGGAGGTCACCAAAGGCAAGAAGCGCTTCGCCGAGGCGCGGGCGGTCGAGGTGCTGCGCCCCGCCGCCGACCGCCTCCCCGACACCTGCGTCCACGGCGGCGAGCCCTGCCCGGGCGCACCGTGGCAAGGGCTCCCCTACGAGCAACAGCTGCGCCACAAGCAGGAGCAGGTCGCGGAAGCCTTGAACCGGATCGGCGGGCTCGAGGGCTTCGAGCTGGAGGAGATCGTCCCGGCGGCCGAGCAGTGGCGCTACCGCAACAAGCTCGAGTACTCCTTCGGCGAAAGCGACGAGGGACTGACGCTCGGCTTCCACGCCCGCGGCCGCTGGGACGTGACCGTCGACGTCGACGACTGCCACCTCGCCTCGGCGGCGGGCAACGAGGCGCGGAACGCGGTGCGCGCCTGGGCGCGGGAGGAGTCGATCCCCGCCTACGACCAGCGCGAGCGCCGCGGCGTCCTCCGCAACCTCGCGGTGCGCGAAGGGCGGCGGACGGGGCAGGTGCAGACGCGGCTGGTGACGAGCAAAGCCCGCTTCCCGCGCCCCCCGGTCGACCTCCACACGATCATTGAGGGCGACAGCGGCGGCACCGACGGGCCGACCGGCGTGCTCGGCAAAGAGCGGCTGCGCGAGGAGCTCTGCGGCCTCGACCTGGAGATGTCCCACGGCGCCTTCTTCCAGACCAACACCGAGATGGCCGAGCGCCTCTACGCGGTCGCGGCCGAGTTCGCCGGCCTGAGCGGGCGCGAGCGTGTTTTTGATCTTTTCTGCGGGATCGGCACGATCGGGCTGACGATGGCGCGGCAGGCGGGCGAGGTCTGGGGTCTTGAGATCGTCCCCGAGGCGATCACCGACGCCGAGCGCAACGCCCGCCTCAACGCGATCGAGAACGCCCACTTCATGGCCGCTAATGCGCGCACCGGCGTGCGGCCGCTGGTCGAGAAGGCCGGCAAGCCCGACGTCGTGATCGTCGACCCGCCCCGCGCCGGCCTCTCGCAGAAAATCGTCCGCCGGGTGCTCGAGTGCGAGGCGCAGAAGATCGTCTACGTCTCCTGCAACCCGACCACGCTCGCCCCCAACGCGGTCCAGCTCACGGAGGCCGGCTATAGGCTGACGCGCGTGAGGCCGGTCGACATGTTCCCGCAGACCCCGCACATCGAGTGCGTGGCCCTTTTCGAGAAGGCATGAGCAGGGCGTTCGGAGTTGCGGCGGGGCTCGACCCCGAGGTGGCGCGGCCGCTGGCCGCCCGCTGCGCGGAGCTCGGCTACTCCTCGATGTGGTCGAACGACCACCCGGGGGCGAAAGGCCTAGGGACGCTGGCCGAGTTCGCCGCCGCCGCACCGGAGATCGAGCTCGGCGTCGCCGTGATCGCCCTCGACCGCACCCCACCCGAGCAGATCGCCAAAGACGTCGAGGAGTTCGGGATCGACCCGGCCAAGCTCTGGCTCGGGGTCGGCGCCGGCTTCTCGAAGAAACCGCTGACGGCGATGCGCGAGACTCTGCCGGAGCTGCGCGAGCGGCTGCCCGGGGTGAAACTCGTCCTCGCCGCGATGGGCCCGAAGATGTGCGCGCTTGCCGGCAGCTCCTACGACGGCGTCTTCTTCAACTGGATGAGCCCGGAGTTCGCACGCGGCGCGCGCGAGAACGTCCTGCGGGGCGCGGAGGAGGCCGGCCGCGAGGCGCCGCCCGTCTTCGGCTACGTGCGCACCGCGGTGGGTCCCGACGCCGCCGAGCGTCTCGCCAAGGAGGAGGCGTTCTATCGCGACCTCCACGACGGCTACCGCAATCAC
>JALZHV010000139.1 GCA_030860625.1 Actinomycetota bacterium | reverse complement strand
CGTGTTCCCCGGCCACGGCTCGGGCCAGACGATCGGCGGCAGCCCGTACTCCGCCGCTCGCCGCTCGACCTCCGCCATCCCCTCGGCCCGCGCCGGCGTCTCCGCCCAAGAGCCCCGCCCGAACCGCCGGAACAACCCGCCCAGCAGGATCGGCTGCCACTCCGGCTGCTCCAGCCCCGCCTCGGTGAAGAGCCCGCTGATCCGCTCCGCCGAGAGGTACGCGTAGGGCGAGCCGAGGTCGTAGTAGAAGGTCGCGCGCACGCGCGCAACATACGCGAAGCGCCAACGCCTCCGCCGATGCTGTGGGAAGCTTTGGGTATGCGGGGGTGCCTGAGAATGCTGAGGGCCGGGGCGGCGGCGCTCTGCCTGCTCCTCGCGGTCAGCGCGAGCGCCGGCGCCGACACCTACACCGTCACCCGCACCGACGACCCGTCGCCGGACGTCTGCCTCCCCGGCGACTGCTCGCTGCGAGAGGCGGTCGAAGCTTCCAATGCCTCGACCGCGGTCGACGACCGGATCCTCCTGCCGGCAAGCCCGGCACCCTATGGGGGCAACAAAGAATTCGGATCGGTCCAGGAACCCTTCGACCTGACCGACTCGGTCGAAGTGGTGGGGGAGGGGGCCGATCGCGTCACCGTCGAAGGGACCGGCCAGAACGTGGTCCTCTCGATCCCAGCCGTCGATCCCGCTCCCGTGGTCCTGCTCGAAGGACTGACGATCGCCGGCGGCAGGAGCGGCATCGAGAACCACGGCAACCTGACCCTGCGCCGCGTCGGCGTCGAACGCAACCAACCTGACGGCGGAATCCAGAGCTCCGGGCCCCTGACCCTCGACTCGAGCTTCGTCGGCTTCAACGAATCCTTCAGCGCGCCCGCCATCTTCGCCACCGCCCCGACCACCGTCGTCAACAGCACCATCGCCTGGAACGCCGCGGGCGGAGTCGGGGCGATCGGGGGCAACATGTCAATCGCCATCACCAGCAGCGCCGTCGTCTTCAACCACTCCAGCGGCGACACCGAAGCCGCCGTCGCCGCCGTGCCCCTCACGGTTCGCGACAGCGTCTTCGCCGGGAACGCTAACGCGAAAGGACCGCGGAACTGCTTCTCGGTCCCGGCCGTGAACTCCCTCGGCGGCAACGTCGGAGACGACGCCAGCTGCGGTACCGCCGCCGGCGACAAGCCGAACACCAACCCGCGGGTCGACACCCTCGGCTTCTACGGCGGCACGACCCCCGTCTACGACCTCGACCCGGCCAGTCCGGCGATCGACGCCGCGACCCAGTGCCTGCCGTTCGACCAGCGCAACCTCGCGCGGCCGCAGGGCGCCGCCTGCGACAGCGGTCCCTACGAGCTCGTCCCGGCGCCTCCCGTGCCCGTGGTGGACCGCGAGTTCTCCATGCGCGTCGGCAAGAAGCTGCGACTGGGAAAGAACGCGATCTGGGTCAGGCTCACCTGCCCTGCCAGCGAGGTGAGTCCGCCGTGCCGAGGAAGAGCTGGCGCGCTCCACCTGCCTCTCGGCATTAAAGGCCCCCACACGATGGAGACTCGTCCTATCTACGGGCGATTCAGCATCCAGCCGGGGAAAACCAAGGCGGTTCCCCTGCGGAAGCCTTTCGCCAGGGTCAGGCGGCTGCCGGAGACGCCTGGCAAGTGGCGGGTCTCTTTCACTGTCACTGCCAGAGACGGCGCCGGCAACGCGTGGAGCTACTTCAAGAAGGGTCGGATGCCGCTGATCCGCCGCTAGGCGTGAATCGACCAGCCGTCGACGGCGCGGGCGGCGTCGAGGATGGCCTCGGAGACCGTCGGGTGAGGGTGCACGGTGCGGGCTAGCTCCTGGTAGCCGCCCTCGAGGGCGATCGCCGCGACCAGCTCGGGGATCATGTCGCAGGCGCGATTGCCGACCACGTGGGCGCCGAGGATCTCGCCGTATTTGGACTCGACGACGAGCTTGACGAGGCCGTCTTTGTCCTCGTAGACGACGCCCGCTCCCTCACCAGCGATTTTCTGTTTGCCGACCTTGACCTCGTGGCCGGCCTCTTCGGCCTGCGCCTGGGTGAGGCCGACGCTGGCGACCTGCGGCTGGCAGAAGGTGGCGCCGGCGATCAGGCCCTGGTCGACCGGGTGGGTCTCCACCCCGGCCGCCGTCTCGGCCGCGACGACGCCCTCCTCGGAAGCCTTGTGGGCGAGCGCCTTCTGGTTGACGAGGTCGCCGATCGCGAAGACCTTCTGGTTGGTCGTGCGCTGGAACTCGTCGACCTTGATTTTGCGGCTTTTCTCCTCGACCTCGACCCCGGCCTCCTCCAGGCCCAGCCCCTCGACGTCGGGGGCGCGGCCGCCGGCGATCATCAGGTAGTCGACCTCGGTCGTCGTGTCCCCGTAGCTGAGCTTGACCGAGGACTCGCCGGCCTCGACGTTCTCCACCGGCGTGCCGGTGGAGATCTCGATCCCTTCGCGCTTGAAGACCCGTTCGACGACTTTGGCCATGTCGCGGTCCTCGGCGGGGAGGATCTGGTCGAGCATCTCGATCAGCAGCACCTCGGTGCCGAAACGCGCGTAGGCGGAGGCGAGCTCGGCGCCGCTGGCGCCGGCGCCGACGACGGCGATCCGGTTCGGCCGCTCCGCCAGCGACCAGGCGCCCCAGGTGTCGAGCACCCGGTCGCCGAACTCGACGCCGGGGATCGGCAGCGCCACCGACCCGGTCGCCAGCGTCACCGCCTTCGCCTCGTAGACCTCGTCGCCGACCTTGACGTTGCCGTCACTGGTCAGCGAGGCGTCGCCGGCGATGAACTCGATCTTGTTTTTCTTCCAGAGCCCTTCGACCCCGCCCGAGAGCGTCGCCGAGACGTCGGCGCGCCGTTTGTGCAGGGCCTCCCAATCGAGCTGCACGTCGCCCGCGACGACACCGAGCTCGGCGCTGTTACGCGCCTCGTGGAAGATCTCGGCCGTGCGGAGCACCGTCTTCGCCGGGATGCAGGCGTAGTTGAGGCAGCGTCCACCGGCTTTGTCGCGCTCGACGACCGCGGTCTTCTGGCCCAGCTGCGCGGCGCGGATCGCGGCGACGTAACCGCCCGGGCCCCCGCCGATGACGATCTGGTCGAAGGAGTCGGCCATGCGTGCTGAGCCTATAGAAGGGGCGGGGCGGGCATCCCCCGCTTGCTACCCCTTCTTCTGCCCGGGCACGCGCCCGGCGAGGCGGGACAGCGGCGAGACCGCGCCCTGCAGGGTCTCGACGCTGGCGTTCATCCCGTCGAGCCCGGTGAGGATCCGCTCCATCAGCCCGCTGAGGCTGCCGATTCCCTTGTCGAGGCGCTTGATCCCCTTGTCCAGGCCATCGATTCCCTTGTCGAGGCCGGCGATCCCTTTGTCCAAACCCGCGATCCCCTTGTCGAGCCGGCCCATCGTCTCCGGCAGCGCCTCCAGGTGGCGCTGGACTTCGACCAGCACCGGCATCGCCGCCTCGATCGCCTCGACGCGTTTGTCGACACCGTCGAGGCCGGCGACGGTCCCGCCGATCCGCTCGATCTCCTCGCCCATCTCCGGCAGCGCGGCGGTGTATCCCCCGACCCGGTCGAGCGCGTCGGCCACGCGCGAGAGCGCCGCCGTGTGCTCCTTCATCGCCCGCGTGTTCTCGGCGATCTCGGGCAGCATCCGCAGCGCCGCCACGGCGTCGGCGGGCATCGCGGTGAGGCCGCCGAGGTTCGGGATCCTTGGGCTCACGCGCTCATTCTTTCGGAAGTCGGGTCGGCATCTGGATCCGGGCCATCGCCTTGATCATGAAGTAGAAGAGCGCGCCGGCGGCGAGGAGCAGCGCCAGCGTGCCGAGGATCTCGGTGACGCTGGAGGCGCCGACGACGAGGCCGAAGAAGGCGCTGAAGAGGACGATCACCAGCATCAGCTGGAAGCCGAGCACCGCCCAGTAGCGGGCGCGCCACATGCCGTAGGCCATCACGCCCATGATCAGGGCGGGGGCGATCACCTGCGGCAGTTTCGGCCGTTCGCCGTCCACCTCGACCCCGCCGAGGTAGCCGCCGAGGATCGAGAGGGAGATCAGGCCGGCGATCACGGCGCCGACGGTGACGACGGTCGGCCGCTCGCCCTCGGCCAGCGGCTCCAGCGCTTCGCGCGCCTCCTGGTTGCGCTGCTCGGCCCGGGCGTAGCCGCGCGCCATCCGCTCGCTGCCGCGGCTCTTGCGCTTGACCGGCTCCTCAGCCACCCGGCGCCACCCCCTTCCCGTTGACGCCAAAGGCCTGTCGCAGCTCGGTCGCCGCCGCTTCGGGGTCGGCCGAATCGCGGATCGCCCGCACCACGCAGAGGCGCTCGGCCCCGGCCTCGATCACCTGGCCGGCGTTCGCGGTGTCGATCCCACCGATCGCGAAGAACGGGTGCGGCGCCTTCTCGGCGGCGTGGGAGATCAGGTCCAGCCCGACCCCCGGACGACCCTCTTTGGTCGGCGTCTCCCAGATCGGGCCGACGCTGATGTAGTCGACCGGGCGCTCGGCGCTGGCCGCGATCTGCTCGGTCGAGTGAGTCGAGAGGCCGACGATCGCATCCTCGCCCAGCAACCCCCGCGCCTCCTCGGCGCTGACGTCGTCCTGGCCGACGTGGACCCCGTCGGCGTCGCAGGCCCGCGCCAGCTCGGGGTCGTCGTTGACGATGAAGAGGGCGCTGAAGGTGTCGGCGACGCGGCGGAAGGTGCCGGCGGCGCGCTCGATCTCCGCCCGCCCCAGCTCCTTCTCGCGCAGCTGCAGGATGTCGGCGCCGCCGGTGAGCGCGGCGCGGAGCAGCGCCTCGAGGTCGGTCGAGGGCCGCGCGTCGCAGACGAAGTAGAGGCGCGCGGTCCGCAGGCGCTCGCGACGCAGCGGGCCGTCGCCCTCGGGCAGAGACAGGCTCATAAGTCGATTATGGCCCGCGGCGTTCTTTGCCGGGTTCGGCGGAGGGGTAGCATCGGAGGAGCACGGGAGCCCGCGAGGGCTGAGAGGGCGGCACCGAGGCCGCCGACCGTTGGACCTGATCCGGGTAATGCCGGCGGAGGCAATGCATTGACCGAGAAGCGCAGTTCCGAGGTTTTCGACGCGGTGATCGTTGGCGGTGGCGTCATCGGGCTCGCCTGCGCCTGGCGCGCGGCGCAGCGGGGGGCGCGGGTGGCGGTGCTCGAGCGGGCCGAGCCCGGCGGCGC
>JALZHV010000138.1 GCA_030860625.1 Actinomycetota bacterium | reverse complement strand
GCCTGCTCGTCTTCGCGATCGACACCGAGCTGATCGGGCACTGGTGGTCGGAGGGGCCGACCTGGCTGCGGGCGGTGCTGGAGGGCGCCGAGGCGGCCGGTGTGCGCCTGCTGACCGTGCCGCAGGCGCTGGCCGAGCACGAGCCGGTCGAGCGGCCGCTGCGGGCCTCGACCTGGGGGGAGGGGAAGGACCTGCGGACCTGGGACTCGCCGGCCGTGGCCGACCTCGCGACCGGCGCCCGGCGGCTCGAGCTACGGCTGCTGCGGGCAATCTCGGCGGGGCTCGACGAGGCCGCCGCCCTGCGCGCCGCCCGCGAGCTCCTCGCCGCGCAGGCGAGCGACTGGGCCTTCCTCGACCAGCGCGGGCAGGCCGGCGATTACGCCTACCAGCGGGCCACCGACCACTCACGGGCGATGTTGGAGGCCATAGACTCCCCCCGCGCCACCGACCCGCGCATGCGTTCCCTCGCCCCGGACCTCAGCCTCGCTCCGCTGCTGGAGCCCTGAACAGCCACCCGGACCAAGCCACTGAACTTGAGCACCCGCGTCCTGATCCTCTCCTGGGAGTACCCGCCGCTGATCGAGGGCGGGCTCGCCCGCCACGTCCGCAAGCTCTCCGAGGCCCTGGTCGAGCGCGACGTCGAGGTCCACGTCCTCACCCGCGGCGGCGAAGAGTCTCCCGCCGAAGAGAACCGAGGCGGGGTGATCATCCACCGCATCCGCGAGCCGCAGCGGCCGACCGACCTCGGCGAGTTCGTCGCCTGGATCGAACGGATGAACTCCGACATGCTCGCCGCCGGGGTCGAGCTCGGCGACCGCTTCAGCTACGACCTCGTCCACGGCCACGACTGGCTGGTCGCCAACGCCTGCGACCACCTCGCCAAGCGCTTCGACGCGCCGCTCCTGACGACGATTCACGCCACCGAGTACGGCCGCCACCAGGGCTGGGTCGACAAGCACCCGCAGACCTACATCCACGGGGTCGAGCGCTGGATCACCAACCGCTCCGACCGGGTCATCACCTGCTCCCACTACATGCGCGAACAGGTCGCCGACATCTTCGGCGTCGAGGAGGAGAAGGTGACGGTGATCCCGAACGGGATCGATCCCGACGACCTGCCAAACCAGCCGGCCGAGGACCTGGCGCGGCTGCGCTCCGAGTTCGCCGCGCCGGAGCAGAAGCTGGTCCTGCTGATCGGCCGCCTCGTCTACGAGAAGGGTTTCCAGCTGGCGCTGGAGGCGATGCCGCGGGTGATCGAAGAGGCGCCGGGGACGCGCTTCCTCGTCGCCGGCTCCGGCACCCACGAGGCCGAATTGAAGCGGCAGGCCGAGGAGCTGGGGCTGATGGAGCACGGCACCTTCCTCGGCTGGATCGGCGACGACGTGCTGCACTCGCTCTACCGGATCGCCGACCTCACCGTGGTGCCCTCGATCTACGAGCCCTTCGGCCTCGTCGCCCTCGAGGCGATGGCCTCCGGCTGCCCCTGCATCGTCGCCGACACCGGCGGCCTGCGCGAGGTAGTCCCGCACGAGGAGGCCGGCCTGCGCTTTCGCGCCCACGACCCCGAAGCCCTGGCCGAGGTGGCGATCCGCGTCCTCTCCGACGACGAGCTCGGCCGCCGCCTCGTCGCCGAAGCCTACGAGCACCTGCGCCGCTTCGACTGGGGCGACGTCGCCGAGCGGACCGCCGCCGTCTACGCCGACCTGGCCGGCGCCAAGACCGCCTAGACGCTTCGCGCGCTCAGTCGTCGCCGCGTCGGCGGCGGGGGAGCGGGGGGTCGCTGATGCTGAAGCGGCCCGCGGCGCTCTCGCCCGGCGTCCAGTGGATGCCCTCGAGCAGCTCGCTTGGCGGGACCGCCATCGCCCCGGCCAGCTTCATCAGGGTGTCGATGCGGGCGAGGCGGTCGCCCTGCTCGAGCATCCCGATCTCGGTCCGGTGCAGGGAGGCGCGACTGCCGAGCTCTTCCTGGGAGAGCCCGGCTCGCCGGCGGCAGCGCAGGAGGTTGCGGCCGAACTTGGTCGCAACCTCCTGCGAGCGCGTCCTCCCATTGCCCCGAGCCATGTGGCGAGTCTGACCTATGCAATTCATTGTCCGCCAGACAATACAGGTCAGACCTGATAGACTTCTTGCAGACAAAGAATTGCGGCCGGGATCGGAGTAGCTTTTGAATCGATCCCACCGTGGCCCTGAACATCGAAGACAAGGAGGCGGAGCAGTTGGCGGCGGAAGTAGCCGAGATGACCGGCACGACGAAGGAGGTCGCTGTGCGCGAGGCGCTGCGGGAGAAGAAGGGACGGCTGGAGATGCGCGTGGGCAGCGGTAAGAAGCCGAGGCGCGATCTACGCAAGTTCTTCGAAACGGAGATTTGGCCCCTCTTGCCAGAGGAGGAGCTGGACCAGCCGCCTATGAGCAAGAAGGAAGTCGAAGATCTGCTCGGTTATGGGGAGGACGGCCTGTGATTCTCGATACCTCTGCAGTCGTGGCGGTGGTTCGTCGGGAGGAGGGAGCCGCACGGCTGTTGGTGAAGATGAGCAGGGCAGAATCCCTGGCCATCGGTGCGCCCACTCTGGTGGAGGCGACGGTTGTCCTGGGTCGTCGGTTCGGTTCTGCCGGCCTGGAAAGCCTGGACCGTTTTCTCGAGGAGGAGCAGGTCACGTTGATTCCCTTCGGTCAACGGCACTGGCGGGCCGCTCGAAGCGCGTTCATCCGCTTCGGCAAGGGTCGTCATCCGGCTTCGCTCAACTTCGGCGATTGCATGACCTACGCCACCGCCAGCATCACTGGTCAACCACTCCTCTTTACCGGCAACGACTTCGCCCAGACCGATATCCCGCCCGCTTAGGAGATCGCGCGGTTGAGGAAGTCGACCTGCTGCTGCTTGCGCAGGATCAGGTGCTCCATCAGGTGCTCGAGCGCCTCGGAGCGGCCGTCGCGGCCGGTCGGCTCGATCGCTTCCTGCAGCGCCTCGACCGCGGCTTCCTCGCCTTTGACCAGCGCGCGGATCGCGCCTTTGACGCCGCTGTCGTAGCGGAGCTTGGCGACGTCGGTGGTCGGCTTGCCCCCGAACGAGACGATCTTTTCGATCAGCCGGCGCACGTCGGCGAGCTCGGCGTCGCCGAACGCGGTCAGTTTCTCGCCCAAGGCCAGCGCCTCGATCCCGCTCAGGCTGGAGGCGACGATCGAATACTGCAGAGCCGAGCGGTATTGCAGTTCGAGCGCTTTGTTGAGGCGTTTAACTGCTTTTTTCTCGTCGAGCTTCTCTTCGTCGGGCATTCTCTGAGCTACCCGCGCCGCGCGTTCCCTAGTCGTGGGCGGCGAGCTCGGGCGGCTGCATCGTCGTCCAGGCGCTCGGGTCGGGTTCGACCGGGCGCTCCCAGCGCAACTCCCGCGGCGCCTCGCGCATGCGGATGATCCGGGCGGGGATGCCGCCCACCACCGCGTTCGCCGGCACGTCCTTGGTGACGACCGCGTTGGTCCCGATCACCGAGTTGTCGCCGACGCTGACCCCGCGCAGGATGCAGGCGCCGTAGCCGATCCAGACGTTGTTGCCGACCTCGACGTCGCGCTTGTAGATGCCCTGCGACCGGATCGGCCGCTCGGTCTCGACCATCCCGTGGTCGAAGTCGATGAACATCGCCCGGTCGGCAATCACGCACTCGTCGCCGATCCGCACCCGCTGGTAGGCGGAGATCGTGCACTCCTGGCCCATCACCGTCTTCGCGCCAATCTCGACCACGCCCTCGTGGCAGCGGATCTTGGTCCCGTCGCCGATCCAGGCGAAGCGGCCGAAGCGGACCTCGCCGCGCGGCTCGATCTTCAGTTCCAGGCCCCTGCCGAGGAAGAAGGGGCCGTCCGAGCGCCAGCGCCACCCGGCGCGGGTCAGCAGGCGGCGCCAGAGGTAGCGCCAGAGCAGCCGCGCGTAGCGGGGGGTCAGCATCCGGTTGCGGGCCAGGAAGCGGAGCACGGCGGGGCAACTTTAGACTGGGCCGCCCTTGGCCGACGCCGCCAAAACCGCCCCGCTCGCAGAGCGCCTCCTGACGGGCGAAAAGCGGGCGCTGGCGCGGGCGATCACGCTGATCGAGTCCGACGACCCCGCCGGCTGGGAGCTCGTCCGCGAGGTCTACCCCCGCACCGGCAAGGCGCGGATCATCGGTTTCACCGGCCCGCCCGGGGTGGGGAAGAGCACCCTGATCGGCGCCCTGACCGGGGAGCTGCGCAAAGCCGAGCGCGAAGTCGCGGTGCTCTCGATCGACCCCTCGAGCCCCTTCACCCGCGGCGCCCTGCTCGGCGACCGGATCCGGCTCACCGACCACTTCCTCGACCCCGGCGTCTTCATCCGCTCGATGGCCTCGCGCGGCGCCCTCGGCGGCCTCTCCGAGGCGGCGCTGCAGGTGGCGCTGATCATGGACGCCGCCGGCAAAGACGACGTCCTGATCGAGACCGTCGGCGTCGGCCAGGCGGAGATCGACATCGTCGACCACGCCGACACGATCGTGCTGGCGCTGATGCCCGGCTCGGGCGACTCGATCCAGGCGCTGAAGGCGGGGGTGATGGAGATTCCCGACGTGATCGTCGTCAACAAGGCCGACCACCCGATGACCGACACGATGGTGCGCGAGGTCCGCGGCGTCCTCGCCCTCTCGCAGGACCCCGACGGCTGGAAGGTGCCGATCCTCCGCACCGAGGCGGCCCGCGGCGAGGGCGTCGACGAGCTGGCGGCGAAGGTCAAGGAGCACCGGGAGTTCATCGAGGAGCGGGGGATGCTGGCCGAGCGCCGAGCCCGCAACCTGCGCAGCGAGGTGCTCGGCATCGCCACCTCGCGGATGCGCCGCCGCCTCGAAGCGACGGTCGCCGACGACCCCGCCACCGCCGACCTGCTCGACCGCGTGGTGCGGCGCGAGCTCGACCCGGCGACCGCGGCAAGCGAGTTGCTGGAGAAGCACGCCGATGGCTGAGGAGGGCCGCAGGCCGACCGCCGCCGAGGCGATGGGCTGGCTCGGCGCCGACGTCGCCGAGCTGGGCGGCGACCCGGTCGGTCAGGTCCAGGGCCTCTTCGTCGACGCCGCCGACGGCGAACCGGCCTGGCTCGTCACTCGCCTTGGACGCCGCCGCCGCGCCCGCGTCGTCGCCGTCCCTTTTTCCAACTGTGCCGGCGCCCCCTTCGGCGTCTGGGTCGCCC
>JALZHV010000137.1 GCA_030860625.1 Actinomycetota bacterium | reverse complement strand
GGACGGCGCCGAGGTGAGCGGTCACCGCGCGGCGCTCGAGCTCCACCCAGCGCTCCAGCGCCTCGGGGTCGAGCGCCTTCCCCTCCTCGGCCGCCAGCGCCGCGGCGGTGGTGCGGAAGGTCTGGCCGGTGGTCGCCAGCCGCAGCTCCTCGGCGGTGAAGCGGCGCGAGTGGCCGATCTCCTCGAGCAGGTCGTTGGTCACCCCCGCCGAGGCCTCGAAGGCCGGCTCCTCGGAGGGAAAGAGGCAGCCGTCGGCGTCGCAGAGCAGCGCCTCGACGGGTTCGCCGGAGAAGCGGCTGCTCACGCCGCCAGCGCCTCCCCGCTTCCCAGGCACGCTTCCACGGCGGCGGCCGGGCCGCGGGTCCAGAGCAGCCGGATCGTCTCGCCGAGCAGGTCGACAAACTCGTCGTCCTCGGCGAGCGAGCCGAAGACGTCGCGCACTTCCAGCAGCGGCCGCGGGTCGGCGGCGGCGGCCCGCGCCAGCGGCTTCAGCTCCTCCCAGCGGACGTCCACGACCTCGATCGGCTTGCCGTCGAGGTCGACGCCGGTCAGGTAGCGGACCCAGGCGGCGAGCGCCAGCGTCAGGGTGCCGTGCGGCAGGCCCTGCTCGACCGCCTCGCCCAGCGATGGCAGCAGGTAGGCGGGCATCTTCGTCGAGCCGCGGCCGCAGAGCCGCCGCAGCTGGTCGCCGACCCGCGGGTTGCCGAACCGCTCCAGCAGCGTCTCCCGGTAGGTGTCGACGTCGAAGCCGAGCACCGGGGGCAGCAGCGGCGCCGCCTCGCCCATCAGCGTGTCGCAGAAATCGCGCAGCAGCGGGTCGGCGACCGCTTCGTCGATGCGGTCGTAGCCGCAGAGGTGGCCGAGGTAGCCGATCGCGCTGTGGGTGCCGTTGAGGAGGCGCTTCTTGTGCAGTTCGTAGGGGGCGACGTCGGGCACGAACTGGACGCCGACCTCCTCCAGCGGCGGTCGCTCGGCCTCGAAGGCGTCCTCGACGATCCACTGCGAGAAGTCCTCGGAGACGACCGGGGCGCGGTCGTGGATGCCGAACCGCTCCGCGAGCAGGCGCAGGTGGTGGTCTTCGGTGACGGGAGTGATGCGGTCCACGACGGTCGAGGGAAAGGAGACGTTAGCTTCGATCCACTCGGCGAAGCGGTCTTCGTCGCGGTTGCGGGCGTAGTCGGCGACGGCCTCGCGCGCGGTCGCCCCGTTCTCGGGCAGGTTGTCGCAGGAGAGGACCGTGAAGGGCGGGACACCGGCTTCGCGGCGCAGCCGCAGCGCCTCGGCGATGAAGCGCGGCACCGGCTCTTCGGGGCCGTAGCCGTCGCCGGTGACGGTCAGGCTGACGATCTTGGTCTCCGGGCTGGTCAGCGCCGCCAGCGCCCGCCCCGGTTCCCGCGCTCCGAACAGGTAGTCGAGCAGCGAGCCGACGACGCGCACCTCGTCGCCTTCGGGCGAGCGTTCCAGCAGCGAGTAGAGGCAGTTCTGGCGCAGCAGCTCCTCCCTCGCCCCGCCGCTGCGCATCCCCAGGCCGATCACGCCCCACTCGCTGGAGACGCCCATCTCGGCCAGCCGGTCCAGGTAGACCGCTTGGTGGGAGCGGTGGAAGCCCCCGACTCCCATATGCACGATCCCCGGCCGCAGGGCGGACCTGTCGTAGCTGGGGACCTTTGCTCGTGGAAAAACTCCAGGGTCGTTTTGCAGCACAAATCCTCCGAATCCAAGTGGGTGGCTTCGGTCCGGAGGCGCCCCTCGACTGGTGGAGGCGACTACTTACCGTCTTGCTAAGGGGAGGCGCGCGTCCCATTCGCCGGCGCCATCCGTGCTTTCTCCTCCCCGATAGGGCCGAATCAGAAACGTGCGTTCTCTTTTAGGACTGCGGTGTTCAGCGGTCGCGACGGCGGCTCAGCGCGCCACGTTCAGCTCCAGCGCGTGGATCTGCCGCTGGCCGTAGGAGCCGGTCTGGACCGGGCCGGCGGCGCTGATCACGTCGCCGGGGCCGGGCAGCGGCTGCGGACGCAGCCCCTTGCGGACGTCGATCGCGGTCAGGCCCGGCAGGGTGATGCTCTGGGGGTCGACGATCACGAAGTGGGCGTCGCCGTCGCCGTCGGGGTCGACCCGCTCGACGTAGGCGATCCGGCCGGTGGCCTCGCGGCATTCCGGGACGCCGGACGGACAGCGCGCGGGAATCGGACCTGCGGGCGCGGGCGCTGGAGCGGAGGCGAGCGCCGCCGCCACCAAGGCTGGAACGAGACCGGAGATCACTTCAGGCAACGGGAGCGATGCGGATCAGGCGGGGAGGCGCTCACCGGCAGCCATGAAGTGCTCTATAGGCACCTCATCGCACTCGAGCGCGAACGGAATCCCCTCTTCGGCCAGCTTCACGATTTCCGAGTAGCTGTCAGCCACAGCCGTCCAGCCGGCAACATCAGGTGACTCCGCCCACCATCCCTCGGGCTCGCGGTGATAGATGACACGAATTGGCTGCATTAGATCCTCCGGATCAAGAGTAGCTTCCGCGCCTCGTCTTCGCCAAGACCCACGTCGCCGATGAGGATCTTGCGGACGGTCCAAGGCGGAATCGTCACGCTGTCGTGAAAGGCAAAGGTGACGGGTGGATAGTCGGGCGACCGCAACCGGCGATGGGAGCCCGTTTGGCGCACCACGCGGTAGTTGAGCGGCTTGCGTTCCAGGATGGCCAAGAGCCTCCTGGCCTTGATTGAAGGGAACCGATGACCCACCCCTCCTTAAGTGGCACGGCCACCGATCTCTCCCCCCTTGCTACATCCGGTAGACCGGCGCGGCCGGCGCCTCCAGGGGCGCGTTGGCGCAGGCGTCGAGGGCGAGGCTGAGGATGCGGCGGGTGTCGCGGGGGTCGATGACGCCGTCGTCCCAGAGGCGGGCGGTGGAGTAGAAGGGGCGGCCCTGGCGCTCGTACTGCTCGCGCAGCTGGGCGGCGATCTCGGGTTGGCCGACCTCGTTCATCACGGCCTCGGCCATCTCGCCTCCCATCACCGAGATGCGGGCGTTCGGCCACATGAAGAGGAAGCGGGGCGAGTAGGCGCGGCCGCACATGCCGTAGTTGCCCGCCCCGAAGGAGCCGCCGACGATCACGGTCAGCTTCGGGACGCGGGCGGTGGAGACGGCGGCGACCATCTTGGCGCCGTCCTTGGCGATGCCGCCGGCCTCGTACTTGGAGCCGACCATGAAGCCGTTGACGTTCTGGAGGAAGACGAGGGGGATGCGGCGGTGGTCGCAGAGCTGGACGAAGTGAGCGCCCTTGAGCGCGCTCTCGGAGAAGAGGATGCCGTTGTTGGCGACGATCCCGACCGGGTGGCCGTCGATGTGGGCGAAGGCGCAGACCAGGGTCTTGCCGTAGCGCTCCTTGAACTCGCGCAGCTCGCCGCCGTCGACGACGCGGCGGATCACCTCGCGGATGTCCCAGGGGGCGCGGGAGCCGATCGGGACGACGTCGAGGATCTCCTCGGGGTCGCCGGCCGGGGGGCGCGGCTCAAGCCGCTGCCAGGGCGACGCGGGCGCCGGCGGCAGGGTGGCCGCGATTTCGCGCAGGATCGCGAGGGCGTCGGCGTCGTCTTTGGCGAGGTGGTCGGCGACGCCGGACTTGCGGGCGTGGACGTCGCCGCCGCCGAGCTCCTCCGCGGTCACCTCCTCCCCGGTCGCCGCCTTCACCAGCGGCGGGCCGCCGAGGAAGATCGTCCCCTGCTTGCGGACGATCACGGTCTCGTCGCTCATCGCCGGCACGTAGGCGCCGCCGGCGGTGCAGGAGCCCATCACCGCGGCGAGCTGCGGGATCTCCCGCGCCGACATGTTCGCCTGGTTGAAGAAGATGCGGCCGAAGTGGTCGCGGTCGGGGAAGACTTCGTCCTGCAGCGGCAGGTAGGCGCCGCCGGAGTCGACCAGGTAGATGCAGGGGAGCCGGTTCTGCAGCGCCACCTCCTGCGCGCGCAGGTGCTTCTTCGCCGTCATCGGGTAGTAGGTGCCGCCTTTGACGGTGGCGTCGTTGGCGACGACGACGCAGCGGCGACCGCTGACCGTACCGACGCCGGTGACGATGCCGGCGCCCGGTGCGGCGTCGTCGTACATCCCGTGCGCGGCCAGCGGCGAGAGCTCGAGAAACTCGGCGCCGGGGTCGAAGAGGGCTTCGATCCGTTCGCGGGCAGTGAGCTTGCCGCGGCCGCGATGGCGCTCGACCGCCTTCGGGCCGCCCCCGGCGCGGACGCGCTCCAGCTCGGCCTTCAACTCGGCGATCAGCTCGAGGTGCTTGTCGCGGGCGCTCTCGACCGCAGTGCTCACCCCGCCCTCCCGTTGGTCGGGGGAGGGTCGGCGCGCCAATCGACCGGGCCGGCGACGAGGGTGTGCGAGCCGAGCGGGCGGCCGAGCACCTCCCGCGCGGCGCGCGCGGCGTCGAGCAGCCGGTCGAGGTCAACCCCGGTCTCGATGTTCATCTCGTGCAGCATCGAGACCAGGTCCTCGCTGGCGATGTTGCCGGTGGCGCCGGCCGGGACCGGGCAGCCGCCGAGCTCGCCGAAGCTCGCCTCGAAGGAGTCGCAGCCGGCCTGCAGGGCGGCGAAGACGTTGGCGAGCCCCTGGCCGCGGGTGTTGTGGAAGTGGGCGGTGCGCTCGACGTCGGGCAGCTCTTCGGCGGCCTTCCAGAAGAACTCGGCGACCTGGAGCGGGTTGGCCATCCCGGTGGTGTCGCCGAAGCCGATCTCAACCGCACCGGCATCGCGGAGGCGGCGGGCGATCTCGAAGACGCGCTGGAGCGGCACATGCCCCTCGAACGGGCAGCCAAAGCTGGTGCTGATCACGCCCTCACAGCGCAGCCCCTCGTCAGTCGCGCGTGCAAGCACGCGCTCCAGGGCATCCAGGGACTCCCCTACGGAGCGGTTGACGTTGCGGCGATTGTGGGTCTCCGAGGCGGAGAGGAAGACGTTGACCTCGTGGAAGCGGTCGCGCAGCTCCAGCGCGTGGTCCAGGCCGCGCTCGTTGGGGACGAGCACGGACAGCGACACGTCCTCGGGCGGATCGATCGCCTGCAGCACCTCGCGGGCGTCGGCGAGCTGCGGGATCACGTCCGCGCGCACGAAGCTCGTGACCTCGAGGCGTCGCACGCCGGTGCGGGCGAGCATGTCGATGAGCCGGACCTTGTCCGCGGTGGGGATG
>JALZHV010000417.1 GCA_030860625.1 Actinomycetota bacterium | reverse complement strand
CGCTTGCGCTTCACGGTGGTCAGCCGGCGCTGGGCTTTCGCGCCGTCGGCGCTCTCCAGCTTGGCCTTGATCCGCCCCAGCCGCGCCGCCGCGACCTCGCGCGCGCCCTTCGCGGCCGTGCACGCCGGGGAGGGAACGAGGGGAGGCATCAGCGATGGAGTGATGTCGATCGGCAGGGTGGCGACTCCAGGCCCGCCGTCGCCGCCGCCTTCGGGATCGGGTTTGGGCTCGGGGTCAGGCTCCGGTTCGGGTTTGGGTTCCTCTTCGCCGCCGCCGGCCGGCAGGATCGTGATCGCGCGCTGGGCGCTGGTCCGGTAGCCCAGCTCCTCGGCGCCCTCGACCGTGATCAGGTATTCGCCCGGTTCGTCGTAGACGTGCGTCGTTTCAGCCCCGGCGAATTCCTCGCCGTCGCCGAACTCGATCTGCGGCGCGTAGAGCCCTTCGGTCGGCGTCCCGATTTCGAGCGGTTCCCCGGCCACGCCTTCTTCGGGCGCTTCCACTTCGATTTCGGGCAGGCCGTCGGGGTTGTAACCGGCGGCCTGGACCACATAGCTGAAGCAGGGAGATTCTTTTTTGGATTCGCAGGCCACTTTTTCGCCGCTGACCCAGATCGCGGTCGCATCCCCGTCGGCGACGTTCGAGCTCCCCGGCGCGTCCAGCACCACCACCGAGTCCATCGCCTGCTTGCCTTCTTCGGAGAGGTCCACCGGCGCTTCCCATTCTTCGCCGGCGGGCCGGTAGGCGACCTGGATCAGGTTGGTGGTGCCGTCCCAGCGCTGCCAGATCAGGGCGGCGTCGCCGCTCTGGTTGAAGACGACGTCGGAGGGGAAGCCGTTGCCCACGGGTTCGGAGAGGGCGACGGGCGCCTCCCATTCGCCGCCGACCGGCTTGAAGGCGGCGCGGACGACTCGGTAGCCGCTTTCTTCGTCGCTGCCGGACCAGGCGACGATCGCGTTGCCGGCCGGGTCCAGGGCCACCCGCACCTGCTCGACTTCTTCGCCTTCGACGGAGACGTCGACGGGTTCGCTCCAGGCGCCGCCGGCGGGCCGGTAGGCGGCGCGGACGGATTCGCCTTCTTCGTCCGCGCTCCGCCAGGCGACCAGCGAGTCGCCTTTGCCGTCGACGGCGACGTGCGGGTTGCCCCCTTCTTCGCCCGGCTGGGAGACCAGTTCCGGTTCCCCCCATTCGCCCTGTTCGGGCCGGTAGGCGCTCTCGACCACGAGGTTGGGGCCGTTGTCGCGCATCCAGACCGCGGTGGCGTCGCCGCGGCCGTCCATCGCCGCCTGGGGCACGTAGCTTTTGCCCGCCGAGAGGGGGATCGGTTCGCCCCAGCTCCCCCCGAAGGAGCGGAACGCGCTCATCACCGTTTCGGAGTGCTTCCAGACCGCGGTGGTGTTGCCTTCCCAGTCGATCGCCAGCCAGGGTTCGGGGTCGATCGCCGCCGGGAGTTCGGTGATTTCTTCGGCGGCGCCCCAGCTGCCGCCCGGGGCTTTGCCGACCGACTCGATGATGACTTTCATCCCTTCGCGGCGCTCCCAGATCGCGGTCAGGAAGCCGTTGCGGTCGACCTTGACCTGCGGCGAGGTGGCGGCGGGCGGCGAGATCGCGACCGGTTCCCCCCAGGATTCCCCCGCCGGCCGGTAGGCGCTTTCGATCACGGTCGAGGTGCCGTTCCCGCGCTCCCAGACGGCGGTCGCGTTGCCTTCCGAGTCGAGGGCGACGTGCGGCTGGGCGACGCGGTGGGAGGGTTCGGAGATGTCGAGCGGCGGCAGCCATTCCGCCCGCGCGGCAGGGGCCAGCGCCGCCAGCGCCAGCGCAAGCACCGCGCACGTACCGATCCACCCCCGCAGCGTTCTCATCCCGGTCGATGATAGGCCAGATGTCGAGCGTCGCCGTTGCGTAGCCTGGGGCGCAGGTGACTTCGCATCCCGAGAGCTACGAGACGCGGCTCCTGGTCGGCGGCGAGATGACCGCCGGTACGGGAACGCCGCTGGCGGTCGAAAACCCGTTCACGACCGAGACGATCGCCGAGCTCGGCGCCGCCTCGGC
>JALZHV010000136.1 GCA_030860625.1 Actinomycetota bacterium | reverse complement strand
GCCGCGAAACTCAGACCATTTTTGCGCAGAATTAAAAAGTGGAGGGTGACATGCCGCGCAAGCCCACCCCGCAGCCCGTGCCCGTGCCGGCGCCGGCCGCCGATCCTCGCCCAGGGGCCTGCCTCGCGACGGCGCCGGGAGCCGCCCCCGGTGCCGGAGTCGGCCACCGCGAGCCGGAGGCATCCGTCCCTCTCACGCACCTCCACCCTCACCGCGCCGCCGCCGTGCTCGAGCGCGTTGTTAATCAAGTTGTCCAGCGCCTGCGCCAGCTCGACTTCGTCGCCGAACACCCAGGGCTCCCCGGCCTCCCAGCGCAGTTGCACGGCTCGGTTGCCCAGGGCCGCCTGGGCGCGCCAGCGCGGCGCCGCCGCCTCGATCAGGGGGCGCAGCGGGAAGGGACACGGCAGCCGTTCCAGCACCTCACCGTTGATCTCCCGCTCCAGGCGTTCGAGCGCGGCGCTCGCCATCCGCAGCGAGGACCCGGCCGCATCGGCCTCGGCCGGCAGGGACAGCGAGAGCACCTGCAGCGGGCGGCGCAGCTCATGCACGGCCTCGTTGAGGGCGCTGCGGCGACGCCCCTCCCGCAGGGTGGTATTCCGCCTGCCACCGCCAATGAAGCCGCGAACGGCAGGGTCGCGGCAAGCTCCGCCAGCTCCAGAACCATCGGCTACGCCGTCCCTCGCTCGTCCATGCAGGGTTAAGGGACGAGAGCGCCGATCTCTCCCCCCTCACACCGCCCCGAGGAGGCGATTTCCTAGCAACGAGCGGGGAGCGAGGCGTGCCCGCCGCCTCGCAGCGGTCTCGGCCAAGGCGCAACGAGGGGCGGGCACGCAACGGCTTAGACCCCGAGCAGGTAGGGATCGTTCCCTATTAATTTCCAAGAGGGTCTAGGCCGTTACAGCAATCGATTTTTTTACCGCATGTTTTCTCGCGCGAAGGGGTAAGCGTCGGAGCGTTTTGGAATACTTGTCTAGTAACTCGCGTGGCTGATCGCCGGCGAGTGTCCCCCACCCGAGCTCCCCACCCCCACGGAGGTCTTTGCCTTGCCACAGTCCCGTACGTCCCCAGAGGGAATCACCCAGCAACTCGCGAAGGCGCTGGCGCACCCGCTGCGAGTCCGCATCCTCAGCTCCCTGCACAAAGGGATCTCGAGCCCCAACCAGCTCGCCCAAGAGCTGGGTGAGCCGCTGGGCAACGTCAGCTACCACGTCAAAACGCTGCTCGAATACGACTGCGTCGAGCTGGTCAAAACCGAGCCGCGCCGCGGGGCGGTCGAGCACTTCTACCGCGCCACCGACCGCGCCTTCCTCAGCGACTCCGACTGGGCGAAGATCCCAGCCTCGGCCCGCAAGGGCATCTCCGGTTCGATCCTCGAGTCGATCGGACAGGCCGCCACCGAGGCGATGTCCGCCGGCACCATCGAGGCCCGCAGCGACTCCCACCTCTCCGAGACCCCCCTCAAGCTCGACAAAAAAGGCTGGAAAGAGCTGAACAAGGTCCTCTCCGAAGCGGTCAAGCGCGCCGGCGAGATCCAGAAGGAGGCCGCGAAGCGGCTGGCCGACGAGGACGCCGACGGCATCTCCACGAAGCTGGCGATCATGCACTTCGAGGTGCCGGCCCCGGCGAAAGCCAAGGCCAAGAAGTAGCCCCCGCGCCCCTGGTCGACGCGATCGGTCAGGGGCGCCGCTTCACCCGTCAGCCGCTGCGTCTCACCCAGAGGCCCGCGGCTAACCGGGCCAGCAGGGCCGCGTCCGGCAGTTGCACGAGCGACAGCCACGGGAGCGCTGCCTCCGGATCTTCGTCGCGCACCCCGAGGATGCCGCCGACGATCGCCGCGACCGTGTCGGTGTCGCCGCCGAGGCGGACGGAGGTCTCGATGCCGTCACCCAGGCCCCTGGCCCCTCGCAGCACGTGGAGCACCGCCGCCGCGGTCTCCATCGCGTCTAGGGAGATCCCCGCGGCTGGCGGCGTCCAGGTGCCGTCCGCGGCGGCCGCGAGCTGGTCCAGGGGGACGTCCGCGCCGAGGGACTCCCGCAGACGCGCCGCCTCGGCGACCGCCTCCCGACAGAGGGACTCGATCGATCTCCCTTCGAGCGACCAGCTGCCCATCGCCGCGACCACCCCCGCCGCGATCAGCGCGCCGGGAGCTCCATGGGTGGCCCGCGAGAGCGCCATCGCCGTCTCCCATCGAACGGCCGGGTTGTCGGGCGGCACCGCCCAGCCAACCGCAAGGACGCGCATCGCCGCCCCGTTCGTCGTCCCGGAGGCCACACCCAGCGAGCCCGACTCCCGCCACCGCCGCACCGCCTCGCTGGTGGTCGGCCCCACCCCGCGGATCCGGGGGAACTCCTCCGCCAGCCGTCCCATGAACTCCCGCTTCAGATCTCCCCCCGCGCACAGCGCCTCCGCCGCGAGGATGAGTTGAGCCGTGTCATCCGAAGTGGCACCCCGAGGCCAGTCCTCGCGAGACGGCAGCTGCGACAGATCGGCCACGGCCACCTCCTCCGGCGCCATCCCCTCCCAGGGCGCCCCGAAAGCATCCCCTGCCGCAAAGGCCACAAAGCCGGCGCGGATCTTGGCTGCCTCTGGAGGGAAGTCCTGTCTCCGCCCGAGCTTCGGCACTACTCGCTCAGTCGGCCAACGGCCTTTTGCCACTGGCCCGACGCATCTTGGTCCGCTTTCCTGCATCGAGAGCACGCAGCTCATGAATGAGGAGGGGAGCCATCGACACCGGCGCCACATAGAAGGCCCAGAAAGGCGCTCCTAAGATCGAAAGGAACACCCCGACAAGAGCGCCCCACCCGCCCAAGAGCACGAAGGAGCGGAAGGGAGGAAGGGGAAAATGTCTGCCGCCGATCGGCATCGTTTTGTCAGCATAGAACATAGGCTTCGGGGAATTCACGCGCGCCCCCAGAGAACCCACACGCAAAGCGTCAAGAGGATGCCGCACAGGCAACCCAGGGCGGTGCCCCAGAAGCCCCACATCTCGATCTCCTTGAGGGACTTCCTTTCCAACACCGCGGCCGTTATCCCCAGCCCGCTACCGATGGCGATAGAGCTGAGTAGCACCTCCGCCAGCCTCAGGGCCTTGTCTACGGCACCGCTATGAAGGATGAGGGCGCTCACGAGCGATTACGGCTCTCACCCGTCGATGAGGCGATACCCGACGCCCCAGCAGTTGATCACGAAGCGACCGTGCTCGGGGTCGAGTTTGCGACGCAGGCGGCTGGCGTGGGAGTCGAGGGTGCGGGTCTTGGAGGGGCCGCGGTAGCCCCACACGGCGGCGAGGAGCTCTTCCTTGGTGAAGACGCGGGTGGGGTCGGCGACGAGGGCGCGGAGGAGGGTGAACTCCTTTTTGGACAGGGCCACCGGGCGGTCGCCGATGGTGACGCGGCGCCGCATCGGATCGACGATCAGCTCGCCGACCCGGCTCGGGCCCTCCTGGTAGGTGGCGCGGCGGCGGAGGACGGCGCTGATCCGGGCGCGCAGCTCCGGATAGTTCAGGGGCTTTACGAGGTAGTCGTCGGCTCCGGAGTCGAGGCCGCGGACGCGCTCGGTGTCGCCGCCGCGGCCGGTGAGGATGATCACCGGCAGCCGCGGGTCGAAGCGCGAGTCGATCCCGTCCGCTTCGCGGATCTCCCGCAGGACGTCGAGCCCGGAGGCGTCGGGCAGCGTCAGGTCGAGGAGGAGCAGATCCGGGTGGTTGTAGCGGCAGAGGCGCAGCGCGTCGGAGGCGCTGGGGGCGGGCATGACGCCGAAGCGGTCCTCCGAGAGGTGCTCGCAGAGCAGGTCGAGGGTGGTGTCGTCGTCCTCGCAGACGACCAGGCTGGCTATCTCTTCTCGTTGAGGCAACATGACTGCTTAAGCCGCCAGCGCGGCAGATTCTCCCCCCTCCGCCGCGGGAATCTCCAAAACTGCGGCAGCGCCGCGGTGCCAGACGACCCGCCGCGGCGGCACCCGGCGCCTCACGGCGAGGATGCGCCCCTCCCCGTCGAGGAAGAAGAGGTCGAGCTCGAAGCGCATCCCGAAGGTGTGGACGCTGGCGCAGCGCGGGATCAGCAGGCCGGGACCCGCCTCGGAGCGGTCCCGCCGGCTCAGCCCCAGCAGCCGCTCCCTGAACCCGGTCGCCGCCGGGAAACGTCCCAATTCGGTCTCCATCCTCCAGATAAGGGCCGAGGCGGCCGATCTCTCCCCCATGACCGCCCCTGAGTGCAACCGCGCGTTCAGCCACCGGCCCGAGCGGGCACGTCTCTACGATGATCGGCAAGATCATGGCCCTGCTCGCGCCGGGCTTGCGCGAGTGGGATCGGCTTCAACTCATGGATAAGAAAACGACCCGCAGAGGGAATTACGAGTCTGGCTCGGATTACGTGCTCGAGTACGGCGAGCTCCGCTTCGCCTTCAACGAGCAGGACTTCGCGCAACGGGTCGAGCAGGCCGCGGTGAAGCTGCGCTTCGTCGATCAGGGCCTCAGCCAGGAGGAGCTCGACGATCTCCTCGACCTCGCCGTCAGCGGCGAGATCGCCGAGCCCAGCTCCCGCCTCGGCGAGCACATCAACGAGAACTGGGAGGACCTGGTCGGTCCCTCCAACCGCAGCCTCGTCCACTGGATCCGCCGCCTCGTCTTCCGCGGCGCCTGGCTCGACCAGCGGGTCAAGGAGGGCGAGCTCGACGTCGTCTTCGACGAGCGCACCCAGACCTTCGGCTACGTGCAGCCGGATCGCAGCGACGAATTGATCGAGCTCAGCAAAGAGCCGAGCTGGCGCCGCATCGCCTACCGGCGCTAGCCCGCCGCTGGATCTCTAGTCGTCGTTCGGGCGCTCTAGCGCGGCGACGACCGTGAGCGAGCCGCCGCCGGACGAGCCCTGGGCGCGGCCGGCGTCGAAGAACTCCTTGGCGGCCTCGGCGTCGCCGTAGGCCTCGCCGAGCCGGGTGAGGGAGTCGACGAGCAGGATCACGTCTTCGCCGTCGCCGGCGCGTTTGGCGGCCTGGGCGAGGGCGTCGCCGGCATGGCGGGCCTGGCCGGCGGAGACGATCTCCGCCTGCGGCGCGTCGCGCTTCCAGTCGGCGAGCTCCTCGGGGGTGGGGTCGATCAGGAGGGCGACGGGGTCGGGGCCCTTGGCGTCGGCGGCGAGATCGGCGGCGACGCTGCGCAACAGCGCCGTGCAGCCCTCGCGGGTCTCGGCGAAGACGAGCGCCTGGCGGCCCGCCTCCGGCGGCAGCAGCAGGGTCTGC
>JALZHV010000135.1 GCA_030860625.1 Actinomycetota bacterium | reverse complement strand
CATCAGCGTCCGCTTCAGGTAATAGGCGCTGTCGGAGAGGCCGCCGTCCTGGAGGACGCGGGTGGTCGAGCTGGCGGAGAAGACCATCACCGCGCCCAGCGCCAGCAGGCAGAGGGTGGCGGTGAGCAGCATGTTGTACTCGGCGGGGACCTGGCGGCGGCTGCGCTTCTTCGCGGGCTTGCCCTTGCCGCGTCCGATCGTTTTCGCGCTCATCGCGGCAACTCCCCGACGATCTCGCGGAAGCGGTTGCCGCGCCGCTCGAAGTTCTTGAAGGCGTCGAAGCTGGCGCAGGCCGGCGAGAGCAGCACGACCTCGCCCGGCGCGGCCGCCGCCGCCGCGCGGCGGACCGCGTCCTCGAGGTCGGCGCAGCGATGCAGCTCGACCCCGGCCTCGATTGCCGGTGCCAGCTCCCGCGCCATCCGCTCGGCGGTGGCGCCGATCAGGTAGCAGGCGCGCGCTCGCTCGCGCAACGGCTCGACCAGCGGCGCGAACGGCTCGTCCTTCTCGCTGCCGCCGAGGATCGCGTGGACGCCGCCGTCGAAGGCGCGAATTCCGACCGTGGCGGCGTCGACGTTGGTCGCCTTCGAGTCGTTGACGAAGCGGACGCCGCCGATCTCGGCCACCTGCTCGAGTCGGTGCGGGACGCCGGCGAAGCTTCGCAGGCCCTCGCGCACGGCCTCGCGGTCGATCCCCATCGAGAGCGCCGCCGCAGCGGCGGCCATCGCGTTGGCGACGTTGTGCTGGCCGAAGAGGCCGAGCTCGGCGACCGCCAGCAGCGGCTCGCCGTCGTAGAAGATCGTCCCCTCCGCGACCGCGACCTCGCAGTCGGGCGCGGCGCCGCGGCAGAAGGCGACCCGGCGGGCGCAGCCGCCGAGGTCGACGTCGGCGAGGAAGGGGTCGTCGGCGTTGTAGACGGCGACGTCGTCGTTGCCCTGGTTGGCGAAAACCCGCAGCTTCGCGGCGAGGTAGGACTCGAGGTCGCCGTGGCGGTCGAGGTGGTCGGGTGCGAGGTTGAGGAAGACCGCGCACTCGGGGGCGAAGGCGATCGTGTCCTCGAGCTGGAAGCTGGAGCACTCGCAGACGATCGTCGCCTCGGGGTCGACCTCATCGACCAGCTCCGAGAGCGCGGTGCCCACGTTCCCCGCCACAGCCACCGGCTCGGCGGCGCCCCGGTAGAGGTGGCCGATCAGCTCGACCGTGGTCGTCTTGCCGTTGGTACCGGTGACCCCGATGAAGCGGTTCGGCAACGCCCGCCAGGCGAGCTCCATCTCCCCCATCACCTCGATCCCACGCTCCAGCGCCGCCGCGATCACCGGCGCCTCCCGGGGCACTCCCGGGCTCTTGACGACCGTCCGCGTCCCCTCGAGCTGAGCCAATCCATCCGTATCCAGGAAGACTTCGACGCCCACCCCCTCGAGCCCTGCCGCCCCCTCGGGATGCCTTGAATCCACAGCCCGCACCGCCTCCCCCCGCTCCGCCAGCAGCCGCGCCGCCGCCTGCCCCGAACGAGCCAATCCGACCACCAAGAACGGCCCTCGCGGCAGGGGGGGGCGAATTTCCCTCGCTAGGGACTTATAGGAGGACACATGCCACAGCTTCGCGAGCGCGCCGGATACCCCTGTTCAGTTCCAGGTAGCACTATTGCTACCCTGCCGCTCATGCCTCAGATTCCGCAGAAACAGCTCCGGAACGAGATCGGCGACGTCCTCCGCCGAGCAGAGGCCGGCGAGGTCTTCACGATCACGGTCTCGGGACGGCCGGTGGCTGAACTTGGGCCCATCAATCCACGTCGCTGGGTTCCCAGTGAGCGCCTTGAGGCGCTGGCGAAGATGCCGGTTGACCCAACCCTCGCCAAGGATCTCGAAGATTTCGACATCGAGCTACGTAACCCGTGGGAGGAATAAAAGTGCGGGCCGTACTCGATACCTCGGTGTTGATTGACGCCCCCTCCCTGCCGCCCGGGATCGAGGCTGCCGTGAGCGCGGTTTCGATCGCGGAGCTGCATTTCGGCCTTCTGGCCGCCCGTGATGCCGACACCCGTGCCGAACGTGCCGCTCAGCTGGGGGTGATCGAGGCGACCTTCAGCTCCCTGCCCCTCGATGACCGGGTCGCCAGGGTTCTCGGTCAACTCAAAGCTGCGGTCACGAACCGCGGTGGAAATCCGCGTAAGCGAATGGCCGACCTTGCCATTGCTGCCACCGCCGTCGCCCATGGAGCGGTCCTGATCACGGCGAATGCCAAAGACCTGGCGATCGTCAAGGACCTCGTCACCTGCCGCGAACTGGCCGGCTGAAGGGGCTCTTCAGCGAACGAACTCCCTGATCTCGCGCGCCAGCGCCTGTGGCTGGTCCTCGGGGATCAGGGTGTAGCAGTCGGGCAGCTCGACGTAGCGGCTGTCAGGGAAGGCAGCGGCGAGGTCGCGGCCGGCCTGGTTGGGCATCATCGAGCCCTCCTCGTCCCAGACGACGAGGACGGGCTTCTCGAAGGAAGGCAGCGCCGCGGTAGCGGCGGCGAGGTCGCGCTTGCCGTGCATCGCGTCGCCGGCATAGCGGCGCAGGTCGCGGCGGATCTCCGGCCGCCGCAGCGGCTCCATCCAGGAGCGCATCAGCTCGTCGGGGATGCCGCGCTTGCTCATCTGGCCGAAGACGAAGGGCAGGCGGCGCAGCCGCGGCCGCAGCAGCACCTGGCGGGTGAGCACGTAGCCGCCCGGCAGCTTCGCCGAGAGCCAGGCGGCGTGGCCGGCCAGGCCGGGCGGGTAGTTGCCGGCGGTCTCGCAGGAGACCAGCACCAGCTTGTCGACCCGCTCCATACCGCGGTCGGCGATCATCACCTGCGCCCCGCACCAGTCGTTGAAGCAGAGAGTGACATTGCGCAGGTTGGCAGCCTCGAGGAACTCGGTGACGATCCGCCCCATCCCCCGCAGGCTGAGGTCCGCCTCCGGCCGCATCGGCTTGCGGTGGGCGCCGGTGGGCAGCGCCGGGGTAACGCAGCGGAACTCGCCGCGCAGCTCGGCGATCACCTTGCGCCACTGTCGCCCGTCCATCAGCAGACCGGGAATCAGGACGAGCACGGGCCCGTCGCCGCCCGTGTCCTCGTAGGCGATCGGCCCCGCGGTGACCTCTACCTCCGGCACGCGCTCAGCTGCCGATCGACTGCTGGTACAGCGTGAAGCCGATGCCCGAGCAGACGGCGGCGATGATCCAGAAGCGGAGCATGATCTTCGTCTCCGACCAGGCCATCATCTCGAAGTGGTGGTGCAGCGGGGCCATCAGGAGGACGCGGCGGCGGAAGGTCTTGAAGGCGAAGACCTGGAGCAGGACCGAGAGGGCCTCGATCACGAAGATGCCGCCGATGATGATCAGCAGGACCTCGGTCTGGGTCATCACCGCCAGCGCGCCGATCGCGCCGCCGAGGCCGAGCGAGCCGGTGTCCCCCATGAAGATCGAGGCCGGGAAAGCGTTGAACCAGAGGAAGCCGACGCAGGCGCCGACCAGGCAGGCCGAGAGCAGCGCCAGGTCCTGCTGCCCGTTGGAGACGAAGGAGATCGCCGTGTAGGCGAGGAGGACGATCGCGCAGGAGCCGGCGGCGAGGCCGTCGAGGCCGTCGGTGAGGTTGACCCCGTTGGAGGTGCCGGCGATCACGAGGTAGACGAGGACGAGGTAGAGGGCCGGACCGAGGTCGATGCTGGCATCGCCGATCCGGAAGTAGAGGGTCGGCTCCAGCCCCACCTCGTGCCGCGCCACCCACCAGAGGCCGAGGGCGAGGACCAGCTGACCGATCAGCTTCCAGCGGCCGGCGAGCCCGAGCGAGCGGCGCTTGACGATCTTGATGTAGTCGTCGGCGAAGCCGAGCACCGCGCAGCCCATCGCCACCCCGAAGACGGCCATGCTCTGCGCGTCGCGGTCGGAGAGGACGAGGAACGGCACGCAGATCGAGGCGAAGACGATCAGCCCGCCCATCGTCGGCGTCCCGGCCTTGGTGTGGTGCTCCTGTGGCCCGTCCTCGCGGATGTGCTGCCCGAACTCCTTCACCCGCAGGTACTCGATGAATTTGGGGCCGAGGAAGATGCAGATCAACATCGCCGCCATGCCGGCGATCAGGACTTCACCCATCGCCGGCCTCCATCAGCGGCACCAACCCCTCGGCGACCGCCTCGAGCCCGGCCGAGCGCGAGCCCTTGACGAGGACGGCGTCTCCCGGCTCCAGTTTCGCGGCCAGCAGCTCCGCCGCCTCGGCCGGGTCGGCGACCAGCTCGTCGGGGTCGTAGTCGCGGGCGGGCAGGCCGACCCCGACCACGAGGTCGATCCCGGCCTCCCGCGCGTGCTCGCCGATCTCGCGGTGGTAGCCGGCCGAGCCCGGCCCCAGCTCCCCCATTTCGCCGAGGACGGCGACGGTCCGCGGCGCCTCCAGGCTCGCGAGATGGTCGAGCGCCGCGCGCATCGACACCGGGTTGGCGTTGTAGCAGTCGTTCACGAGGACGATCCCGCCGGGGAGCTCCAGTCGCTCGCCGCGGAAGCGGCTGAATCCTATGCTCGCAGCGCGGTCGGCCATAGCGGCGAGGTCGGCGTCGAGCGCGACCCCCGCGGCGATCGCGGCCAGGGCGTTGGTGAGGTTGTGCGCCTCGGTAAAGGGGAAGCGGAAGCGCTCGCTGCCTGCTGGGGTCGAGACCAGCGCTTCGGTGACGCCGTCCTCGACCTTCACCTCCGTCGCCTCAACGTCGCCGCCGGGTCCGAAGCGCAGCAGCTTCGGCGCCCGCCGCAGGTGCGGCTCCAGCTCGCCCGCCTCGACCGGCGCCACCGCGGCGCCCTCGGGCGGGAGGTCGTCGAGGATCTCCGCCTTCGCCTCGGCGATCGCCGCCACCGAGCCGAGCAGCTCGACGTGGACCGGGCCGACGTTGGTGATCACCGCCACCTCGGGCTCGGCGATCGCCGCCAGCTCGGCGATCTGGCCCCGCCCCCGCATCGCCATCTCGAGCACGAGCAGGTCGGCGTCGTCGGGCGCTTCCAGCAGCGTCAGCGGCAGCCCGATCTCGTTGTTGAAGTTTTCGAGGTTGGCGTGGACCCGGCTGGGCAGGAGCGCCCTGGCGATGTCCTTGACCGAGGTCTTGCCGACCGAGCCGGTGACGCCGAGGACGCGGGCGCCGAGCGCGCGGCGCCAGGCGCGGGCGAGCGACTGCATCGCCGCCAGCGGGTCCTCGGCAACAAAGACCCAGGCGCGGCGTTCGTCCTTTATCGGGCCATTCCCGACAA
>JALZHV010000134.1 GCA_030860625.1 Actinomycetota bacterium | reverse complement strand
CCCCTCTCCCAGAGGCTCCTGAGACCACAAACCGCGCCCAGCAACACGCTCAGCTGCGCAACGGTCTCTGGGAGAGGGGCATCCGTCCCTCCCCCGCCCCGCGCCCTAAGCGGTTTCTTCAGTCAGCCCGTCTTCAGCCGGCCCGATGTCCTGCTGAACCGCCTCGGTGACCAGCGTGGGTCGCCGCCCCTCGGTAATCGTCTCCCGAGTGACCACGCACTTGGTCACGTCGCGCCGCGACGGCAGCTCGAACTGGACGTCGAGCAGCGTCTCCTCGAGGATCGAGCGCAGCCCGCGGGCGCCGGTCTCGCGCTCCAGCGCCTTGTCGGCGATCGCCTCGAGGCTGTCCTCGGAGAAGACCAGCTCGATGTCGTCGAACTCGAAGAAGCGCTGGAACTGGCGGGTGAGCGCGTGGCGCGGCTCGGTGAGGATCGTGCAGAGGTCCTCGCGGTTGAGCTGGTGGATTGCCGTGATCACCGGCAGGCGGCCGATGAACTCGGGGATCAGGCCGTATTCGATCAGGTCCTCGGGCAGCACCTGCTCGAACCATTCGCCGGCGTCCTTCTGCTCGCGGGCGGAGATCGCCGCCCCGAAGCCGACGCCGCGGTCGCCCACCCGCCGCTCGATCACCTGGTCGAGGCCGGCGAAGGAGCCGCCGCAGACGAAGAGGATGTTGGTGGTGTCGATCGTCAGGAACTCCTGGTGGGGGTGCTTGCGCCCGCCCTGCGGCGGCACCGAGGCGGTGGTCCCCTCGAGGATCTTCAAGAGCGCCTGCTGGACGCCTTCGCCGGAGACGTCGCGGGTGATCGACGGGTTGTCGGCTTTGCGCGCGATCTTGTCGATCTCGTCGATGTAGATGATCCCCGTTTCGGCCTTCTTGACGTCGAAGTCGGCGGCCTGGATCAGCTTCAGGAGGATGTTCTCGACGTCCTCGCCGACGTAGCCGGCCTCGGTCAGCGCGGTCGCGTCGGCGATCGCGAAGGGGACGTTGAGGATGCGGGCGAGGGTCTGGGCGAGCAGCGTCTTGCCGCAGCCGGTCGGCCCCAGCATCATGATGTTCGACTTCTGCAGCTCGACCTCGGTCTCGTCGGACTGGGCGATCTGGACCCGCTTGTAGTGGTTGTAGACGGCCACCGAAAGGGACCGCTTGGCGGCCTCCTGGCCGACCACGTACTCCTGCAGGACGTCGTAGATCTCCTGCGGCTTCGGCAGGTTCTCCAGCTCGAAGG
Source organism: Actinomycetota bacterium (assembly GCA_030860625.1). Classification (GTDB taxonomy): domain Bacteria; phylum Actinomycetota; class Thermoleophilia; order Solirubrobacterales; family 70-9; genus VAYN01. The sequence continues at coordinate 4,032 of JALZHV010000134.1, read as the reverse complement.
CGGGCGGCGCGGTCAGCTCCTCATCGATGATCTCGTTGCAGAGGTCGATGCACTCGTCGCAGATGTAGACGCCGGGACCGGCGATCAGCTTTTTCACCTGACGCTGCGACTTGCCGCAGAAGCTGCAGAGGAGCTGCTCGTTCGAATCTGAAGGCCGTGCCAGCGGAATCCCCTCCTAACGGGACGATCGTTACTCCGGCGGCGTCCCGAAAGCTTAGACGGGCACCTGTACCGGCTGGTGAAGTCGTTTACGGCATCGGCCGGGCGGTCCCTGCACATGAGCGCAGCCTTGCGCGCCGCTACGGTGGCTGAATGCCGAACGAGGTCGAGATCGTCCCGATCGCAGCGGAGGAGTTCGAGGAGCTACTGCCGCTGATCGCCGCCTACCAGCGCTTCTACGAGGTCGAGGAGATCGACGAGGAGCGCAATCGCGCCTTCTTCCGCCGCTTCCTCGCCCCCAGCGAGGACGGGCTCCTGCTCGGCGCCCGCAGCGAGGGACGACTGGTCGGCTACGCCTGCCTCTACTGGCACTTCAGCTCCCTGGAGGCGGTCGAGGCGGTGCTGATGAACGACCTCTACGTCGACGAGTCCGCGCGCGGCCGGGGAGTCGGCCGGGCGCTGATCGAGGCGACGGCCGAAGTCGCCCGCGAGCGCGGCGCCCCGATCGTCGAGTGGTCGACCGCCCCCGACAACCGCACCGCCCAGCGCCTCTACGACTCCACCGGCGCCGAGCGCTCGGAGTGGTTCAGCTACGAACTGCGGGTGTGACGAGCCACATCGCTCAGGCCGACCGCAGATGTGGAGGCGGCGGGGGAAGACGGTCGATCAGCTGCAGGATCGCCTCCTTCATCGCCCGCAGCTCTTCCCGTTGGTCCCGGATCTCGCTGATGATTTCCGTCGTCTGCTGCTTCATCTCCGCGAGCGTCCGATCGGCGCGCTGAAGAAAGTCCTGGAACATCTTCTCCTGGCGCCGCAGGAATTCCTCTCGCCAGATCTTCTCTTCCTCCCACTCCGCTTCCCGCCGGGCCCGATCGGTTCTCATTTCCTCGATCATCGAGTCCAATTTCTTGTTCAGGTCCTTCGTGTCGACCTGGGCCTCTTCGAGGCTTGCGGTCGCAGCTTCCTGGCGAGCCACAGCCGCTTCCTGTCGCTCCCGCGCCACCTCGATGCCCGCTCTTGCCGCTTCCGCGCGAGCCACGGATTCCCGTTGCAGCGCCGCGGCCCGTTCGGTGCGCGCCGCGCATTCCGCTACCACCGCAGACAGTTCCTTCCGGTTCATGGCTGAGATTGTGCCAGGCCAACCCGCACTTGTTGCGCGTTGAATGGAGAAAATCCGCAACGGGGTAGCGTCAACTTCGTGAATTTCACCCTGGAACCGATCGACCGGGACGCGCCCGAGGTCCGGCCCCTCTACGCGGACTTCATCCGCGAGGCGGACGGGCCGCTCGTCTACGACCGCGAGGAAGCGGGGATCGACCTCGACGAGGAGATCGCCGCGGGGCCTCCGGCCGATCTGGTGCCACCGAACGGGGTCTTCCTGCTGGCCCGCGTGGACGGGGAGCCGGCCGGGCTCGGCGGCGTCCGTTACCTCGACCGGGAGATCGCCGAGGTGAAGAGCATGTACGTGGCGCCCGCCTACCGGGGCACCGGCCTCGGCCGTCGCATCCTCGCCCGGCTCGACGAGATCGCCGCGGAACATGGCTGCCGCGCCGTCCGCCTCGACACCTCCGACTACCTCACCCCCGCCGTCGGCCTCTACCGCGCGGCCGGCTACCGCGAAGTCCCCGCCTACAACGAGAACCCGAAAGCCGATCTCTGGTTCGAACGCAGCCTCGCTCAGGAGTAGCGATCCCAGCGGCGCAGCGCCCGTTCTGGATTGACCGGCACCCCGCGGACGCGGATCTCGAAGTGGAGGTGGCAGCCGGTGCCGCGCGCGTTGCCGGTTTCGCCGACGGCGCCGACCGGCTGCCCCTCCCAGAGCCACTGCCCCTTACGGACGCGCGCCGGGCGCAAGAGGTGCGAGTAGAAGTAGCTGCGCCGCTCCCCTTCGCCGTGGATCAGCAGGTAGTTGCCGTAGAGGACCGGGTCGAAGCCGCGGCGCAGCACCCGGCCGTTGCGGACCGCGACCAGCCTCGTCCCGCAGGCGGCGGTGATGTCGAACCCCTCGTGGATGCGCCCGCCGCTGCGCGGCGCGTGGTAGGTCCCGACCGCCCCCCGCACCCCGTGCGGCCCCTGGACCGGGAAGACGTGCCCGTAGTAGGGGGTGCCGCCGTCACGGCCGGCGCTCTGAGCCGAGGCGGGGGCAGCGAAGATCGAAGCGGCCGCCAGCAGGCCGCAGAGAGCACCGCGAAGCCTCAGGGCGCGACCTTGAAGGTCCGTTTCGCGGGAGTCGGATCGACGAGGCCCGTCGGGCCGATCGCCCGCACCTTGAAGGTGTGTTTGCCGGCCGCCAGGTTCTTGTAGACCTTCGGCGACTTGCAGCCCCGGAACGGTTTTTTGTCGAGCTTGCACTGGAACCTCGAGCCGGCGAGGGTGGCGCCGAAGCGGAAGGTCGCGCGCGGGACGCCGATCGTTCCTTTCGGACCTTTGGCGATCTTGGTCTCGGGAGCGACTTCGACGGGCGGAGGCGGAGGCGTGGAACCACCGCCGCCACCGGTGCCGCCACCACCGGTCGGTGGGCAGGCGGCGCCGCCGTTGCCGACGCTCGGGCAGAGGTCCTGCGTCTCGTCGCCGAACCCGTCGCCGTCGGCGTCGGGCTCGATCGTCGCGTTGATCGTCAGTTCGATGCTGGAGCTGCTGGTGGTGGGGTTGCGCGTTTCGCCGTCGGCGAGGGCCACCATCCAGTAGTTGATGCCCGCCCCCGTGGCGGAGGCGCGGATGATCGGCGCGCCTTTCAGTTCCGGCACGTCGAGGGTGTCGACGCCGATCCTGTCGTTCGCCTGCACCGGAATCCGGGCGGCGTAGGTGTAGATGCCGGCGACGTTCGGAAGGGTCTCCACCGGCCCCGAGCCGGCGCCCGTGTGGTTGCGGATCACCCGCAGCCGCACTTTGTGGCTGATCACGCTGACGCCGGAGCGGATGCTCCAGGACGTGATCACGCCGCTGCTCGGCGCCGAGGTGCCGCCCGGTTCCCGGCTGCCGACCGGCAGATCGGTGAGCGTGGTCGTGCAGTCCAGCTCGGGCATCCCCGGCTGCGAGCAGATCGTCGCGTTCGGGGCTTCTTTCAGGTTGCTGCCGACGACGACCGCCGCGCCGGCGCTGGCGGGAAGGGCGAGGGCGAGAACCGCGATGAAGAGGATCGAGAGCCGGCCGAGCCGCATCTAGTGGTGCTCGATCACGCGGTCGACGATGTTGTACTCCCTCGCCTCCTCCGCGCTCATGAAGTAGTCCCGCTCGGTGTCTTTGGTGACCTTCTCGAACGGTTGCCCGGTGTGGTGGGCGATGATCTCGTCGAGGCGGCGGCGGACGTCGATGATCTCTTTGGCGTGGATCTCGATGTCGGTCGCCTGGCCTTTGAAACCGGCCGAGACCTGGTGGATGAGGATCTTCGAGTTCGGCAGCGCCATCCGCTTGCCCGCGGCGCCGCCGCTCAGGAGCAGCGCGCCCATGCTCATCGCGATTCCGACGCATATCGTCTGCACATCGGGCTTGATGAACTGCATCGTGTCGTAGATCGCCAGCCCCGCGTAGACGGAACCGCCGGGCGAGTTGATGTAGAGGCTGATGTCCTTGTCCGGATCCTCGGACTCGAGGTGCAGCAGCTGCGCCACGATCAGGTTCGCGATGTCCTCGGTCACCGGCGTCCCAAGGAACACGATCCGCTCCCCGAGCAGGCGCGAATAAATGTCAAACGCCCGCTCCCCGCGCGCCGTCTGCTCCACCACCATGGGCACCAATGGACTCATGCCGCGCACTCTATAGAAGCCATCAGCCGTGCCTGGAGAGGGGTGCCAGCGCGTGTCGCAGAGGGGGCGGTGTGCCCTCTCCAGACGCTCAACATCGAGCCATAGGCGAGATGTGTCTGGAGAGGGC
>JALZHV010000416.1 GCA_030860625.1 Actinomycetota bacterium | reverse complement strand
AACATGCTCAAGCCGCTGCTGGCGCGCGGCGAGCTGCACTGCATCGGCGCGACCACCCTCGACGAGTACCGCAAGCACATCGAGAAGGACGCGGCGCTGGAGCGGCGCTTCCAGCCGGTCCTGGTCGGCGAGCCCGACATGAACGACACGATCGCGATCCTGCGCGGGCTGAAGGAGCGCTACGAACAGCACCACGGCGTCCGCATCGCTGACTCGGCGATCGTCGCCGCCGCGACCCTCTCGGAGCGCTACATCGCCGACCGCTTCCTCCCCGACAAGGCGATCGACCTGATCGACGAGGCCGCCTCGCGGCTGAAGATCGAGATCGACTCGGTGCCGACCGAGATCGACGAGGTCCAGCGGCGCATCCAGCAGCTCGAAATCGAGCGCCAGGCGCTGAAGAAAGAGACCGACGAGGCGTCGAAGGCGCGGCTGGAGACGCTCGAGAGCGACCTCGCCAACCTCAAAGAGGAGGCGGCGGCGCTGCGGACGCGCTGGCAGAGCGAGAAAGAGCCGATCGAGGCGATCAAGCAGGCGAAGGAACGGCTCGACGAGGCCAACCACGAGGCCGAGCGGGCCGAGCGCGAGGCCGACCTCGAGCGGGCGGCGAAGCTGCGCTACGGCGAGATCCCCGAGCTGGAAGCGAAGGTGCGCGAGCAGGAAGCGCGGCTTGAAGAGCTGCACGCCGGGGCCGGCACGATGCTCGCCGACACCGTCACCGAAGAGGACGTCGCCGAGGTCGTCGCCAAATGGACCGGGATCCCGGTCAGCCGCCTGATGGAGGGCGAGGTGCAGAAGCTGATCCAGATGGAGGAGCGGCTGCACGAGCGGGTGATCGGCCAGGACGAGGCGATCGCCGCCGTCTCCAACGCCCTGCGGCGCTCGCGCGCAGGCCTGTCCGACCCGAATCGACCTATTGGCTCTTTCCTCTTCCTCGGGCCGACCGGGGTCGGCAAGACCGAGTTGGCGAAGGCGCTGGCCGAGTTCATGTTCGACTCCGAGCAGGCGATCGTCCGCCTCGACATGTCCGAGTACATGGAGAAGCACACGGTCGCGCGGCTGATCGGCGCGCCCCCCGGCTACGTCGGCTACGAGGAGGGCGGGCAACTGACCGAGGCGGTGCGGCGCCGGCCCTACGCGGTGGTGCTGCTCGACGAGATCGAGAAGGCCCACCCCGACGTCTTCAACACCCTGCTGCAGCTGATGGACGACGGGCGGCTGACCGACGGCCAGGGCCGCACGGTCAGCTTCGCCAACACGGTCCTGATCATGACCTCCAACGTCGGCTCCGACCGGATCGTCGGCGAGGCGGTCGACGAGAAGATCCGCGAGGGGATCGAAGAGGTGCTGGCGGCGACCTTCAAGCCGGAGTTCCTCAACCGGATCGACGACACGGTGATCTTCCACCGGCTCTCCAAGGCCGACATCGGCCGGATCGTCGAGCTGCAGGTCGACCAGCTGGTCGGCCGGGTGGCGGAGAAAGGGATCTCGATCGAGCTCTCCGACGACGCCCGCACCCTGCTCGGCAACCTCGGCTACGACCCCACCTACGGGGCGCGGCCGCTGAAGCGGGTGGTCCAGAAGCAGCTGGTCGACAAGCTGGCGCTGAAGATCCTCGAGGGCGAGTTCGGCGAGGGCGACGCGGTCCGGGTCGAGGCGCGCGAAGGCGAAATCGTCTTCGAGGCGGCGGAGTCACCCGTGCCGAGCGCCGCCTAGCGCGCCTAAGTGCCTTTCAGGGCTCATCTTCCCAGTCACTCCTGCCGAAACAACAACCACGTAAAGGTGCTCTTTAATTGCCTGGTCCAAGCTAGGCGGTGGAGGAGCTGCGGCAGAAGCTGATGAACGACGACCTGACCCCGATCAACGCGCGCCCGAAGCGGCAGCCGCCGGAGGCCCTCGAGGGCCTCACGCTGGCCCTGCGCGAGCACCTGCTCTGGCCCGTCCAGGACCGGTTCCTGGGGCGGGGCGACCGCGGTCGCGCCGCGGTGGCCGGCGGCGCCGTCGTCCTCGCGCTGGGGATCGGCGTCGGCGGCTACACCGTCGCCACCTCCGAGG
>JALZHV010000133.1 GCA_030860625.1 Actinomycetota bacterium | reverse complement strand
TCGGTCCTCCAGTATCGATGTGCTTCAGGAAATCCGGGGCGGCATTCAAGATCTGCCGAATATGGGCCCGGTGACCGTAGTTGTCATCGCTAGTTAGATCTGCCCAAATCTTTGCTGCTTTCCAGCCGACATAGTGATACTTGAGGTCCAGCGGCTCCCGAGCCCGTATCTGTTTCCGGGCCTCGTCCTTAAGCTTGGTTTGGGTCAATTCGCGATTAAAGACCGAATCCACCAAGAACTCGGTAAACGAGGGAACGTCAACCGCTCCCGTCGAGGCATCCCCATCAAGCTCCTGAGCCCACCACTCTTGAGGAGATTCGAACTGATGTGCTGGTCGCATCAGCAAACGTTGGCCCTCTATCACAGCCCCGGCGCGTTTGAGGGCTTTGCGGAGTGATTTCGCAGCGGCGCCGTCATTGTTGAGCCTATGTAGAGAGAGGCCGTCGATGTCAAGTCGAAGCGGATCTTCGTCCTGCTTAACGAGAAGTAGCTGAGATGCGGAAAAGGTGGAGAGCGCGTATGCGAGAAGGGAAACGGACCCCGCTGGTAGCTCGGCAGTGCGACCGGAGGCCGGGCCAGAAAAATTTTCCTGAATCACTGCGCTCTCCAGTACGAAGACGGCTACATGACATGAGGATGCTGCGGCGGTGACTTCTTGTGCGGTCTCGGGAAGCCGGTGCGGGGGTGGGGCTAATACCTCCGTTACTTGGAGTCCTAGCCCCTCAATGAAGTCTCTGACGGAATCTCCAAAGTCAGTCTGGGGCTCCCTGAGCAGAGCCACCCGACGCTTCACGTTCTCAAACGGGGGTGCCGGATGGGTGGTATTTCCAGAGGCGGTAGCCACGAGGGCGGCCAAACTACAGTTGAGAACTAAGGGATGTCAAACCAAAACTTGGTACGTACCTAAATAGAGGTTCTGGTCATCTACGCTGCCGCCGATGATCGACCGACGCGAGCTGGGGGCGATCTTTATCGGCGGGGCTATCGGGGCGTTGCTGCGGGCGGGGCTTGCGGAAGCGCTTCCAGAGCCGGGGGTGGGGTGGCCGTGGGCAACCTTCCTGGTGAACATGGCCGGCACGGCGCTGCTCGGCTACTGGTTTGCCGCCCTACCGCGCACCAGCTACCGGCGACCGCTGCTGACGACCGGGTTCTGCGGGGCGCTGACGACTTTCTCGACCGTCCAGCTAGAGCTGCTGGAAATGCTCGACGCCGGCAGGGTGGGGCTCGCGTTCCTGTACCTCGCGGTCAGCGTTGCTATTGGGCTCTTGGCCGTGCAGGCGGGGACCGCGGCGGCGCGGCGCGCGGAGGCGACGTGAGCGCGGCCGCCTGGGCGGGGATCGCGCTGCTCGGTGGCTGTGGGGCGCTGGCCCGGTTTGGGTTGACGCTGTTCGTCGCCGACCGCTTTCACCCGCACTTTCCGCTCGGCACCCTCGCCGTCAACGTCAGCGGCGCCTTCCTGCTCGGCCTCTTGGTCGGGAGCGCGCTCGACGGCGACGCGCGTCTTGTCCTCGGTGCCGGCGCCCTCGGCTCCTACACCACCTTCTCCACTTGGATGTTGGAGACGCAGCGAGTGGGGGAGGCGGGGAAGCGGAAGGTGGCGCTCGCCAACCTCCTGCTCAGCGTCATGCTCGGTCTTGCCGCCGTCGCTCTCGGCCGCTACGTCGCTTCGTAGCGGATCACTGAGCCGTCGTCGACTTCGCGCACGCGGCCTTCGTTGACGAGGAGGTCGGCGTGGCCGATTACCTCGGAGAGGGTGAGGAAGGCTTGGGTGACGGCGACGTTGCCCCAGAGGGACTGGGCCAGCTCGTAGCCGGTGCGGGGCTGCTTGGCGATCAGGCGGTGGATCTTCTCCTTGCGGCGGTCGTGGCCGGCGAAGCGGGAGTCGATCAGGGCGACGTGGTCGACGATCGGCTCGCCGTGGCCGGGGAGGACGATCTCGGCAGGCATGTCGCGGGTCTTGCGGAGGGACTCGATGTAGGTGACGAGCGCCTGGGGGCGCTCGGTCGAGCCGTCGAGGGGGCGGGCGAGCAAGGGGTTGGAGGAGATGTTGGGGAGGAGGTGGTCGGCGGCGAGCAGGAGCCGCCGCTCCTCGTCCCAGAAGATCGTGTCCGAGGGGCTGTGGCCGGGGCGGTGGAGGACCTCCAGGCGGCGGTTGCTCAGCTCCAGGGTGCCGCCGTCCTCCAGCGGCCGCGTCACCGCCACGTGCGAGCCCCAGCCGCGGAAGCTGCGGGAGACGCTGCGCAGCGCCACCGTCACGTCCTCGGGGATGCCGTTGCGCAGCATCACCTCGACCGCGAACTGGTCCTCGCGCTCGGCGTCCTCGCCGAAGGCCGCCAGCCGCTCGGCCGCCGCGCCCAGGGCCGCTACCTCGGCGCCGGAGTGCTGGACGAGGATCTCGACCAGGCCGAGGTGGTCGATGTGCTGGTGGGTGACGACGATCAGCTCGAGGTCGGAGAGCGAGTGGCCGCGCTCGGCCAGCCGCGCCGTCAGCTCGTCGAGCGCCTTGCCCGAGTTCGGGCCGGTGTCAACCAGCGTCAGCGGCTCGTCCTCGATCAGGTAGCAGTTGACCCGCCCGACCGCGAACGGGGTCGGGATCGCGAAGCGGTGGATGCCGGCCTGCGCCGCCTGCGCGAGCGCCTGCTCCGGCGTCGGGGTCACGCCCGGATCAGGCCGAGGACCTCGTCGCGCCGGCGCTCCATGTCCTCGCGCGAGACCAGCGACTCGAGGTTGAGCCGCAGCAGCGGCTCGGTGTTGGAGGGCCGCACGTTGAAGTGCCAGTCCTCGTAGTCGATCGAGATCCCGTCGAGGTGGGTGAGCTCCCCGTCGGAGTAGCGCTCGGCGATCTCCTCCATCTTCGCCTTCGCGTCGGCGACCTCGGAGTTGATCTCGCCGGAGATGAAGTACTTGGAGCGGAACTCGTCGATCAGCTCACCCAGGCTGCGCCCGTCGAGCGAGAGCAGCTCCAGGACCAGCAGCGCCGGGATCGTCCCCGAATCGGCGTTCCAGAAATCGCGGAAGTAGTAGTGGCCGGAGACCTCGCCGCCGAAGGCCGCGCCCTCCTCGCGCATCCGCGCCTTGAAGAAGGCGTGGCCGACGCGGGAGAGGTCGGAGCGGCCGCCCTCGGCGGCGACCAGGTCCGGCACCGCACGGCTCGAGCGCGGGTCGTAGAGGATCGTCGCGCCGGGGTTCTTCTGCAGGATCGAGCGCGCCAGCAGGGCGCAGATGAAGTCGCCGTCGCAGAAGCTGCCGCTGCCGTCGATGAAGAAGCAGCGATCGGCGTCGCCGTCCCAGGCGATCCCGAGGTCGGCGCCGCTCGCCTGGACCCGCTCCATGATCATCTGCCGGTTCTCCTCCAGCAGTGGGTTCGGCTCGTGGTCGGGAAACTCGCCGTTGGGCTCGAAGTACATCTCCTCCAGCTCCAGCGGCAGCTTCTCGAGGATCGGCCCGATCATCGGCCCGCCCATCCCGTTGCCGCCGTCGACGACCAACTTCATCGGCTTCACGTTCGCCGGATCGATGAAGGAGAGGGCGTGGGAGTGGTACTCGTCCCAGACGTCGACCTCCTCGGTCGAGCCGCCGCCGGGCGCTTCGCCAAGGCCGCCCTCGATCTCCGCCTTGACGTCGCCGATGCCGGCGTCGCCGGAGAGCGGCAGCGCCCCCTCGCGGACGAGCTTGACCCCGGTGTAGGCCTTGGGGTTGTGCGAGGCGGTGACCATCGCGCCGCCGTCGAGCCCGCGGGAGCCGACCAGGTGGTAGAGCATCTCGGTCGCGACCTGCCCGGCGTCGATCACGGTCGCGCCCTCGGCCATCAGTCCTTCGCGCAGCGCCCCGGCCATCGCCGGCGCGGTCAGCCGCATGTCGCGACCGAGGCCGACTCGCAGCTCGTTCGTCTCCTTGCTGCGCAGCCGTCCCAGCACCCGCGCGAACGCTCGCCCGATCGCCCAAGCCGTCGACTCGTCCATCTCCGAGCCGTACAGGCCGCGGATGTCATACGCCTTGAAGATGCCCGGAGGCGCCAGGGGTGCTTGCTCGCTCAAAACGCTCCTTTCAGCGCCTCGTAACTCTGCTCGATCGACTGCGGCATCACTTTCGTGTCGGCGATCACCGGCATGAAGTTGTTGTCGCCGGCCCAGCGGGGGACGACGTGCAGGTGAATGTGGTGCTCGACTCCCGCGCCCGCGACCCGGCCCTGGTTGAACCCGACGTTGTAGCCGTGCGGCTGGTAGACCGCCTCGAGCCGGTCCATCGCCCGCTGCGCCAGCGCCATCATCTCCGCCAGCGTCTCGGCCGGGATCTCCTGCAGCCTCCCGATGTGCTCGTACGGCGCCACCATCAGGTGCCCGTTCGTGTACGGGAAGAGGTTGAGGATCACGAAACAGCGCTCGCCGCGGTGGACGACCAGGTTCGCCTCGTCATCCTCCGCCGCCGGCTTGGCGCAGAAGATGCACTCCTCCTCGATGTCCTTGGACGCGTCCTTCACGTAAGCGAGGCGCCAGGGCGCCCAGATGCGGAAATTTGCCACGGGACGCGCATCCTTTCAGAGGCGCGACTCAGAGCCAGCGGCGCTTGCGGAAGTAGGCGACCATCCCGATCAGCAGCATCGCCATCAGTCCGAGGACGACGAAGAAGCCGGCCGGGTCGCCCTCGTCGGGGACCCAGGTGTTCATCCCCATCACGCTGGCGATCAGGGTCAGCGGCAGGATCACGACGCTGATCGCGGTCAGTACGCGAAGGATGTCGTTGAGGCGGTGGGAGATCAGCGACTCGTTGGTCTCCTCGAGCGCCTTCGCGACCTCCTTGTAGTTCTCGAGCATGTCCCAGATCCGCTCGTGCGCGTCGACGATGTCGTCGAAGTAGACCTCGAGGTCGATGTCGCCGCTGAGGTAGCGGCCTTTCACCTTCTCGAGGTCGCGCAGGACCGGCCGCTGCGGCCGGATCACCTTGCGGAAGTTGATGATCTCCTGCTTGACGTTGGAGATGTCCCGCACGACCTCCTCGGCCCGCTCTTCGAAGATGTCGTCCTCGAGCGCGTCGAGCTTGTTGCCGATCTTGCGCAGCATCGGGAAGCAGTAATCGAAGCTGTCGTCGACGAGCCGGTAGAGCAGGTAGCCGGAGCCGCGGGAGAAGAGCTGTTCGCGCAGCTCCTCTTTTGCCCGGCAGCGCTCAAACAGGTACTCGACCGGCTGCAGCGGCAGGTTCGGGATCGTCACCACGAAGTCGGGGCCGACGAAGATGTCGAGCTCGCCGGCGCCGAGGCGGCCGGCGGTGGGGTCGAAGACCGGCAGGTGGAGGAC
>JALZHV010000132.1:631-5300 GCA_030860625.1 Actinomycetota bacterium | reverse complement strand
GGTCAGCACCGCGAGAAGTTTTCCCTGGCTTCGCAGCATTAAGGACGGTTATCGACAGCGCCCCGGAGGTGCTTTAACCGAGCCGTGCCCGGTCAGGCGAGGTCCGGCAGCGCGTTCGCCGCCATCAACGAACCCATGAGGACGCCGAGCAAGAGGTCGCGGAGCTCATCGCGCTCGATGTCGCCGTGCTCGATCCAGTTGAGGCAGGCCCCGTCCATGAACCAGAGCCAGCCGCTGACCGCGGTCCGCGCCTCCGGGGGAGCCCCGGCGGGGTAGAGCCCGTCGAGGATCCGCTGCGCCGTCTTGCGCCGCACCTCTTCGATCAGGTCGCGGATCTCGGGAACGGCGGCGGCGCTCTGGATCAGGTTGCGGTAGGCGGTCGCGTTCTCCTCGACCAGGGCGAGGAAGGCCTCGACGCTGCCCTTCAGCTGCTCGACGGGGGGGAGGTCGGGGTTGGGTTCGGTTTGCACCCGCAGCTGCTCGGCCCAGGCGCTCAGCGTCTCCTCGAAATACGCCTGCTTGCTGGGGAAATAGTGGTAGAGCAGCGCCTTGGAGATGCCCACCTCCTTGGCGATCTTGTTCATCGAGAGCTCGTCGTAGCGGTGGCTGGTGAAGAGCTCGGCGCCCTTCTCCAGCAGCTGCCGGCGGCGCTCGTCGACGTCGAGGCGGCGGTAGGAGGGATCGCTCATCCACACAGATTCTACCGACTTATTGACCAGCGGTTGATAAGAGTGCTACGGTTTGCTGACCGTCGGTCAATAAGCAACCTGAATCGGAGGACAGTAATGAACGAAGAGACGAGACACGACCAGTTCGAGGGCGAGGTGCCGCGGGACTACGTTCCGCCCGCGTTCCGGCACCCGTCCGAGCGGCCCGCGCAGTCGGAGGGGCCGCCGCCACCGCTCTGGGACCCGATCTCCCGAATCCAGTTCGAGGAAGTGCTCGGGGGGCGGATCCTCCCCTGGATCGGCGGCCTCGCCTTCCTCCTCGGCGTCATCTTCTTCATGAGCATCACGATCGACCGCGGCATGCTCACCGAGGAGCTCCGCTCGATCATGGCCGGGTCCGGCTCGCTGCTGCTGCTCCTCGTCGGCATCTGGCTGCACGAGCGCCGGGGGCAGGCCGCCGCCGCCCGGATGGCGGTCGCCGCCGCGATCTCGGGTCTCTACGCGACGACGGTGGTCACCGCCCAGACCTACGACCTGATCTCGCCCGTCCTCGGGCTCGAGGCGGCGGCGGTGATCGGCGCCATCGGGCTAGCGCTCGCGGTGCGATGGTCATCGGTGATCGTCGCCTCGGTCGGCGTGTTGGGGGCGCTGGGGGCGCCGCTGCTCGTCGGCGTCGGGACCGACGACACCTCGATCGCCTTCGTCGCCGTGGCGCTCGCCGCCAGCGTCGGCGTGCTCCTCTGGCAGCGCTGGGACTGGCTCTCCCTGGGAGCCTTCCTCGTCTCCGCCCCGCAGCTGGCCGCCTGGTCCCTTGCCAACGAGGGTGAGCAGACCGTGCTCGTGCTCGTCGCCCTGGTCGGGTTCTGGGTGCTCTACGCGGTCGCCTCGTTCGGCTACGAGCTCCGCACCCGCAGCGAGGAATCGCTTTCGGCCGCCTCCTGCCTGATGCTGTTCGGCAGCAGCGCCGTCGTCATCGGCCTCGGCTACTGGGTCCTCGACCAGACCGACAACCAGATCGTCGCCGACGCCTGGATCTTCGGCTTCGCCGCCGTCCACCTGCTGCTCGGCGAGATCGCCAGGCGCTTCGGCATCCACCGCGAAGTCGGCTCGCTCCTGATCGGCGTCAGCATCGGGCTGACCACCTTCGGGCTCGCCGACGCCTTCGACGGGCCGACCCTGGTCGCGGCCTGGTCCGCCGCCGGCGCCGGGCTCGCCTTCCTGGCGACGCGCGTCGATGCCACGCCGAACCCGATGCTCTCGGACGCCGAGCGCCTGATGCTCACCGCGGCCGGTTTCCTCACCCTCGCGCTCAGCCACGTGCTCCTCGTCGAGGCGCCGCCGATCGCGATCCTCTACGGGGTCGAAGACCTCGGCAACGCCCTCGTCGGGATCGCCTCCTGCGCGGTCGCGGCGCTGGCCTGCTGGCGCTTCGGCCGCCAGATCTACCCGCAGGGCGCGACGGCGGCCGGCTTCCTCGGCGCCACCGCGCTCGTCTACCTCGGCTCGGTCCTGATCATCGACACGGTCGGCGTCAGCGACGCCGGCGAGACCGGCCAGGTGGGTCAGGCGTGGATGTCGGCCTTCTGGGCGGCGACCGGCCTCGGCGCGGTGGTCTGGGGCCTCGTGCGGCGGGCGCCGAGCGTCCGCCTCGGCGGCCTCGCCCTGCTCGGGGTCGCGATCGTCAAGGTCTGGACCTACGACCTCTCCGAGCTGGACGAGCTGGCCCGGGCGATCTCCTTCATCGGGCTCGGCCTCTTGCTGCTGGTCGGCGCCTACGCCTACCAGCGGGTCAAGCCGGGCATGCTCGGCGAGGAGGCGGAGGAGGCCGAAGAGGCGGAGGAGCTGGAGCCGCAGGTCTACCTCTAGGGCCGATCAGCGGGAGCCGCAGGCATCCGTATAGCCTGCGGTTCCCTGCGGCCCCGCCGCGCGATCAAGCCGAAAACCGGAGGAATCTCACCTATGTTCGTATCGAAGGCAGCCGTCGTCGGCGGCGGCACGATGGGCGGGGAGATCGCGCAGGCGATCGCCGCCGCCGACATCCCGGTCGTCGTCAAGGACATCGACCAGAAATTCGTCGACGCGGCGGTTGAGAAGGCCCGCGCCGTCACGGAGGGCCAGCTCGCCCGCCTCGTCAAGAAGGAGAAGCTGACCCAGGAGCAGGCCGACGCCCGCCTCGCCGAGGTGATGGGCAACGTGATCGGCACCACCACCTACGAGGAGTTCGGCGACGTCGACTTCGTGATCGAGGCGGTGCCGGAGAAGATGGAGATCAAGCAGTCGGTCTTCCGCGAGATCGACGCCGCCACGCCCGGCCACGCGATCCTCTCCTCCAACACCTCCTCGCTCTCAATCACCGAGATCGGCGAAGCGACGCTGCGGCCCGACAAGGTCGTCGGCTTCCACTTCTTCTACCCGGCCTCGATCATGCCGCTGGTCGAGGTGATCGTCGGCGAGGACAGCTCGCTGGAGACCGCCACCGCCGCCTACAACTTCGCCCAGGCGATCAAGAAGCAGCCGATCGTCTGCGGCGAGGTCCCCGGCTTCGTCGTCAACCGGATCCTGATGGCGACGATGGGGGAGATCTGGCGCGCCCAGGAGGAGCAGGGGCTGTCGCTGAAGGGGATCGACGAGGCGATCGCCGGCGCCCAGCTGGCGCCGATGGGCCCGTTCTTCCTCACCGACCTGCTCGGGCTCGACACCGTCTTCCACGTCGCCGAGCACCTCAACGAGTCCTACGGCGAGAGCTTCTACGTCCACGAGGGGCTGCGGAACCTCGTCTCCGAAGGCAAGCTCGGCGCCAAGACCGGCGGCGAGGGCTTCTTCAAGGACGGCGAGCAGAACGTCCCCGGCGACAACGAGCCGAACGCCGAGGAGCTGGTGGCGATGTTCTCCAGCCGCGCCCTGATCGAGGCCTGCCTTTTGGTCGAGGAGGGGATCTGCTCGGTCCGCGACATCGACCTCGGGATGATGGCCGGGGCCGGCCTCGACCCGCGCAAAGGCCTCCTGCCGCCGTTCTGGAAAGCCGACGTCACCGGGCTCGACAAGGTCCTGGAGACGATGGAGAACCTGGAGGAGAAGTACGGCGACCGCTTCACGCCGCCGACGACCCTCAGGCGCCTGGTCGCCCAGGGCCGCCACGGCCTCGCCACCGGCCAGGGCTTCTACCCCTACCCGCAGGCCGACGAGGGCGAGCAGGCCGAGACGGTGAAGCTGGAGACCCGCGACAACGTCGCGATCGCCTGGCTCGCCAACCTGCCGATGAACTCGCTCTCGCCGCAGGTGATCGAGGACCTGGAGACGGTCTGGAACCGGGTCAAGGGGGACGAGGGGATCGGGGCGATGGTGATCGCCTCCTCGGTCCCGGTCGTCTTCTCCGCCGGCGCCGACATCAAGGCGTTCACGACGCTCGACGAGCAGAGCGGGGCGGAGCTGATCCACAAAGCGCACGCGCTCTTCCGCGACTTCGGCAAGGCGCGGGTGACGACGATCGCGGCGGTCAACTCGATCGCCTTCGGCGGCGGCTGCGAGTTGGCGATGGCCTGCGACTTCCGCATCGGCGCCGAGGCCGCGGTCTTCGGTCAGCCCGAGGTGAAACTGGGGATCATCCCCGGCTTCGGCGGCACCCAGCGGCTGGCCCGCCTGGTCGGCCCGAGCAAGGCATTGGAGATGAACCTGGTCGGCGACGCGATCCTCTCCGGCGAGGCGCTGGAGCTCGGCCTCGTCAACCGCGTCGTCCCCGACCACGAGCTGTTCGAGACGGCGCTGATGTGGGGCCGCAAGCTCGCCGCCCAGGCGCCGATCGCGGTCGAGCAGATCAAGACCGTCTCCCACCAGGGCGACATCGACCAGGGCATCGAGGCCGAGAAGCAGGGCTTCGCCGCCGCCTTCCAGAGCGAGGACGCCAAAGAGGGCATCGGCGCCTTCCTCGGCAAGCGCACGCCGAAGTGGAGCGGCAAGTAGCGACGGCGCCCGATGTGGCGCGACTGGCCGAGCTGCTCGGC
>JALZHV010000132.1:0-621 GCA_030860625.1 Actinomycetota bacterium | reverse complement strand
GCGCCGTGCCGTTGCCCTGACCGGCGCCGGGGTCTCGGTGCCGTCGGGGATCCCGGACTTCCGCACCCCGGAGACGGGGCTGTGGGCGAAGGTCGACCCGATGGAGGTCGCCCATATCAGCGTCTTCGAACGCGAGCCGGAGCGGTTCTGGTCCTACTACCGGCCGCGCTTCCAGGCGCTGGGGGGCAAAGAGCCGAACCGCGCCCACGAGGCGCTGGCGGAGCTGGAGCGGCGCGGGTTGATCGAGGGCGTGATCACCCAGAACATCGACCGGCTGCACCGCGCGGCGGGGTCGGAGAACGTGATCGAGATGCATGGCTCGATCGAGACCTCCTCCTGCCGGGAATGCGGCACCGCGTACGGCATCGACCAGGTCGACGACCTCTTCGACGAGCGCGGCGTCGCCGTCTGCCCGGCCTGCGGCGGCGCGATCAAACCCGACGTCGTCCTCTTCGGCGAGTTCCTGCCCGAGGAGGCGATGGCGCGGGCGACTGAGCTGGCCGAAGGCGCCGAGCTGATGCTTTGCGTGGGCTCCTCGCTGGCGGTCCACCCGGTTGCCGGGCTGCCGCAGCTGACCCTTGCCCGCGGCGGCAAGCTGGCGATCGTCACCAAGGGCGAGAC
>JALZHV010000415.1 GCA_030860625.1 Actinomycetota bacterium | reverse complement strand
ATCCACGTCATGGTCGATCGGCCCGAATTCACCTTGAACCCGACCGACTGCGACTCGAAGCAGGTCAAAGCCACGCTGGTCGCCGCCAACGGGGCGATCGCCACGCCCGCCGCCGACTTCCAGGCGACCGACTGCGCCCGCCTCGCCTACGCCCCGAAGCTGAAGCTGAGCTTCAAAGGGGCCACCAAGCGCAGCGGCAACCCCGCGGTCAAGGCGGTGCTGACCCAGAAGCCGGGCCAGGCCAACACCGAGGCGGCCACCGTGATCCTGCCGCCGAGCCAGTTCATCGACCAGGCCCACATCAACAACCCCTGCACCCGCGTCCAGTTCAACGCGAACGCCTGCCCCAAGGCATCGATCCTCGGCACCGCCGAAGCCAGGACGCCGCTCCTCGACCAGCCGCTCAAGGGTCCCGTCTACTTCAGAAGCAACGGCGGCGAAAGGGAACTCCCCGACATCGTCGCCGACCTCCACGGCCCGATCCACGTCACGCTGGTCGGCTTCGTCGACTCGGTCGGCAAGAAGGGATCGGAAATCAGCCGCGTCAGGACCCGCTTCATGAGCGTCCCGGACGCTCCCGTCACGAAGTTCACCATGAGCCTCTTCGGCGGCAAGCGCGGGCTGATCGAAAACAGCGCCAACCTCTGCAAGGCCAAGCGGGTAGCGAAGGTCAGGCTCGAGGGCCAGAACGGCCGGGTGCGCAACCGGGGGATCGTGATCGGGACCCCATGCGGGAGGAAGAAGCAGGGGTGAGTCCTCCCCTGCGCGAGGACTAACCACCGCGTAGCTGTGCGCGCTTGATCTTGCCGCTGCTGGTCTTCGGCAGCTCGGCGGCGAACTCGACGATGCGGGGGTACTTGTAGGCGGCGGTCTCGCGTTTGCAGTGGTCCTGGAGCTCGCGGGTGAGGTCGTCGCCTGAGGCGCTGTCGTTGGGGGTGCCGTCTTTGAGGACGACGATCGCGCGGACGACGGAGCCGCGCTCGGGGTCGGGGGCGGCGACCGCGGCGGCGTCGGCGACGGCGGG
This sequence comes from Actinomycetota bacterium, assembly GCA_030860625.1. GTDB lineage: Bacteria > Actinomycetota > Thermoleophilia > Solirubrobacterales > 70-9 > VAYN01. The sequence continues at coordinate 1,036 of JALZHV010000415.1, read as the reverse complement.
GTGGGAGAGCAGTGCCGCCTCGACCTCGGTGGGGCCGATCCGGTAGCCGGAGGAGAGGATGATGTCGTCGCCGCGACCTTCGAAGAAGAGGTAGCCGTCCTCGTCTTCGCGGACCAGGTCGCCGGTCGGCCACCACTCGCCTTCGAAGCGCTCGCCGTCGAGGTAGCGGGAGAAGAAGGTGGGGGAGGAGGCGGCGCGGAGCTGCAGCTCGCCCTCCTCGATCCGGGTCTCGAAGCCGGGCAGCGGCTTGCCCATCGAGCCCTGCCGGACCGGCTCGCCGACCAGGTTGGCGGTGACGTGGCCGGTCTCCGTCTGGCCGTAGCCGTCGGCGGGCTCGAGGCCGGTCGCCTCGCGGAAGGCGGCGATCGTCTCCGGGTCGAGCGGCTCCCCGGCCGAGACCAGCCGCCGCAGCGCCGGCAGCGGCCGCAACGCGGTCCGCCGCGCCAGCATCCGGTACTCGGTCGGCGCCTGGCAGAGCACGTTGACCCCCAGCGCCTCGGCGAAGTCGAGCCGCTCCGCCGGGTCGAAGCGCCCATCGTGGATGACCGCCGCGGCCCCGGTGATCCAGGGCGCGAGGAAGACGTTGCGAGCCGACTTCGACCACCCCGTCGCCGTCGTGCACCAGGCCAGGTCCCCCTTGCGCGACCCGAACCAGTGCTCGGCCTGAGCCCGCTGCCCCATCAGGTACCGGTAGCTATGCACCACCCCCCGCGGCTCCCCGGTCGTCCCCGAGGTGAAGACGATCAACGCCGGATCCTCGGCGTCCATCTCTTCAACCGCGGCAGGAGGCTCCTGCGGCCGGTCCTCATCCATCACCTCCGCCACCTCGGCCATCGTCATCACGGGGACGTCATCCGGCAGCTCAGCCAACAGCGCTTCCTCCCCGACACAGAGCTTGGGATTCGAGGCAACCACCCGATGCTCCAAATCATGCCGCCGCAGCTGCGTATTGCAGGGAAGAGCCACCGCCCCCATCCGCCAGCAAGCAAGCAAGCTCAACACCCACTCGACCCGGTTCCCGACGAGCGTCATCACC
>JALZHV010000414.1 GCA_030860625.1 Actinomycetota bacterium | reverse complement strand
CGGTAAGGCAGCACGCACGAGTAAGGCCGGTCGCAGAAGCCCCGGCTCGGCAGCAGCGTGTGCCGCCCGCCCGGCGGCGAGGCCGAGCTGACCAGCAGCAGGTCTTGATGCCGCCCCGCTCCGTAGGCGTCGGGAACTCGGAACGCCAGTCCGCAGGGATCGGGCAGCGCCTCCGGCAGCCCGAACGACCGCGACAGCCGCACGTGCGCCTCGGCCTCGCGCTCAAAGACGGCGGCGCCGCTGTCCCCGCCGAGCGGCGTGATCCGCCCCGCGAACCCGACCCCGAAGGGATGGAAGACCCGCTTCCCCCGCGCCCGCGAGAGACCCTCGAACAGCTGACTGGCCGGATTCACTCCCTCCGCTTACCCGAACCCGCCCTTGCCGTATCGACAGGATCAGAGTCAGGGAGCACTTGCGCGTCGTTCGGCAAGCTCCGCACGAAGATCAGCCAGAGGGACCACTTCATCGTGAGCGATCTCCGCCAGCCCCTCCTCAAGGGCGACCAGCGTCTCGGAATCGGAAAGCACCTCGGCCGTCTCGTCCAGTGCTTTGTGCAGAGTCATCTTCGCTCTATCTATATAGATCAAGACCTGAGCGGGCCATGCTCGGACTGGTAGTGCTGGAGAGTGTCCGCGGTGCTCTCGCCGGAGAGGCGCAGCCGCGTTCGCAGGGTCTCGGCGAAGTCGTCGATCGCCATCCGCAGGATCTCCGCCCTCGCCCGCAGCGCCTGCGGGCGGTCCTCGCCGCTCGCCTCCTCGATCATCTCGGCGAGGAAGGGCAGCAGGCCTGCCAGGGCCCGCTCCTCGTCCTCGGTGCGGAAGTAGTGGGTGATCGGGAAGTGGATGACGTCGCGGCGGACGCGGATCAGCTGCTCGGCGAAGCCGGCCAGCATCGTCGCCAGCAGCTCCGGGTCGGCGTCGGCCAGCTTCTCCCCCAGCCGCTCCTCCGTCTCTTTGACCAGGTGGACCTCGTGGGCGAGCGAGTCGCGGCGGGAGATCGCGCCGTAGATCGAGATCAGCCAGGAGATGCTGGCGGTGAGCAGGCCGAGCCCGAAGAGCGTCTCCACCGGCCCGAGGATCCGCAGCAGCGGCGCGGCCGGCGAGATGTCGCCATAGCCGAGGCTGGTGAGGTTGACCAGCGAGACGTAGAGCGCGTCGGCGAAGCCCGAGTGCTGCGCGGGGTCGAGGCCGGGGTCGAAGTGGAACCCATCCGGCAGCTGCGGCAGGAAGACGAGCGCCCACCCCACGGCCAGCAGCGTCGCCCAGGTGGCGACGACGAGCAGGTACCCCACCGGCCCCGCCAGCAGCCCCAGCGTGCTGCGGCCCGGGAGGCGCCGGCCGACGGCGGCAACGCCCCGCACTATCCGCCGCGCGATGATCCCCCGCCCCGTCGGGTGGAAGAGGACGTCGAAGATGTCCCGCAGGGCGACGAGGATCAGCACGATCCCCAGCAAGGTCCAGACGACGTCCATGGCAGGACGCTAGTCGACGGCCGCGCGGACGAGGCCGATCAGCTCGTCGCCGACGTGGGCCCAGGAGTAGTGGGCGTGGGCCTTGGCGCGGGCGGCCTCGGCTCGGCGGCGGCGCTCGGTGGGGTCGGCGACGGCGGCGGCGATGGCGTCGGCCAGGGCCTCGACGTCGTCGGGCTCGACCAGCCAGCCGGTCTCCGAGGCGTCGACGATGGTTGCCGGGCCGCCGCGGGCGACGGCGATCACCGGCAGCTCGCAGGCCATCGCCTCGATCAGGACCTGGCCGAACTGCTCATGGACGGAAGCGTGGACGAGGAGGTCGCCGGCGCGCAGCAGCTCGGGCAGCTCGTCGTGGGAGTGCCAGCCGGCGAGGAAGACGTCGCGGGCGCCGGTGCGCTCAATCGCCTCGTAGGGGTGCTCCCCCTCCCACTCGCCCGCGTGGCCGCCGATCAGGACCAGCGCCGCCCGCTCGTCGAGGCGCTCCTGCGCCCGCGCGAAGGCTTCGACCAGCAGCGGCAGCCGCTTGACCTCGGTGAAGCGGCCGACCGAGAGCAGCACCGTCCCCTCCAGCGCCTCGAGCTCGCGCTCCTCATAAG
>JALZHV010000004.1 GCA_030860625.1 Actinomycetota bacterium | reverse complement strand
GGCCGGGGACCCGTACCCGCCGATCGAGGCCTCGCTGTCGGGCAGGCGCCCGACCACCGCCTGGATCGAGCCGGTGCTCGACCGCCAGGTGCTGCCCGACGACGCCGACCCGGCCGAGCGCGCGGTGCTGCGCGAGTCCATCCGGCTCGCCTTCGTCAGCGCGCTCCAGCTGCTGCCGCCGCGGCAGCGGGCCGTCCTGCTGCTGCGCGAGGTGCTGCGGTGGAAGGCCGACGAGGTCGCCCAGCTGCTCGACACGACCGTGGCCTCGGTGAACAGCGCGCTGCAGCGCGCGCGGGCGGCGGTCGACGAGCGAGTCCCCGAGCAGAGCCAGCAGGAGACGCTGCGCTCGCTCGGCGACGACGAGGTGCGGGAGTTGGTAGACCGCTACGTGGACGCGTGGGAGCGCTGCGACGTCGACGCCGTCGTGGCGATGCTGACCGAGGACGCGACGATCGCGATGCCGCCGCTGGCCAGCTGGTACGGCGGCATCGAGGAGGTCGAGGTCTTCCTCCGCACCAAGCCACTCTCCGGCGAATGGCGCTGGTGCCACCGCCCCGCCGTCGCCAACGGCCAGCTCGCCGTCGGCACCTACACCTGGATCGAGGAGGCAGGCACCCACGTCCCCTTCTCGCTCGACGTCCTCACCCTCGACGGCGACCGGATCAAGGAAGTGACCGCCTTCGTCGTCCGACCTGCCGACACCCCGGACGGTTATTCTCGCTGGCCCGAACGCGCGGCCGACCCGCGCCGCGTCGAGTCCGTCTTTCGGCGCTTCGGCCTGCCGGACCACGTCGACTGACAGACGGACCCGGGAATTTCCCAGTCCCCGCGATGAGTTTCGCCCAGCCCAGGAGTCTCTACCTGCATGAACACCACTGAGAACGACCGCACCCGTTGGCTAGCCCTCTACGTCCTCTGCGCGGGGATGCTGATGATCGTCCTCGACGCGACGATCGTCAACGTCGCCCTGCCCTCGATCCAGGACGACCTCGGCTTCTCCCAGAACAACCTCGCCTGGGTGATCAACGCCTACATGATCCCCTTCGGCGGCCTGCTGCTCCTCGCCGGCCGGATGGGGGACCTGCTCGGCCAGCGCCGCGTCTTCCTCTTCGGCCTCGCGATCTTCACCGTCGCCTCGCTCCTCTGCGCCGCCTCCCAGAGCCAGGAGATGCTGGTCGGCGCCCGCTTCGTCCAGGGCATCGGCGGCGCCCTCTCCTCGGCGGTGATCCTGGGGATGATCGTGACGATGTTCCCCGAGCCCGGCGCGCAGGCGAAAGCGATCGGCGTCTACGGCTTCGTCGCCTCCGCCGGCGGCTCGATCGGCCTCCTGCTCGGCGGCGTCCTCACCGAGGCGATCAGCTGGCACTGGATCTTCTTCATCAACCTGCCGATCGGGATCGCCGTCGCCTACATGGCCAAGCGCCTGGTCGCGAATCCGCAGGGGCTCGGCATCCAGCACGGCGCCGACTACCCCGGCGCCGCCCTCATCACCGCCTCCCTGATGCTCGGCGTCTTCACGATCCTGCAGATCGTCGAGTGGGGCTGGTTCGACACCAAGACGATCGTCCTCGGCGCGATTTCCGCCGCCCTGCTGGCGCTCTTCCTCCGCCGCCAGGCGACGATCGCCAACCCGCTGATGCCGCTGCGCCTCTTCCGCTCCCGCAACGTCGCCGGCTCCAACGCCCTGCAGGCGCTGCTCGTCGCCGGCATGTTCGGGATGTTCTTCCTCGGCGCCCTCTACCTGCAGCGCGTGCTCGGCTACAGCGCCCTCGACGTCGGCCTCGCCTTCCTGCCGACCACGATCGTGATGGGCTCGCTCTCACTCGGCTTCTCGGAGAAGCTGATCATGCGCTTCGGCCCCCGCACGACCCTGATCCCGGGCATCTGCCTGGTCGTCCTCGCCCTGCTCCTCTTCGCCCGCACCCCGGTCGACGGCGACTACCTGACCGACCTGCTGCCGCCCTTCCTGCTGATCGGCGTCGGCGTCGGCACCTCGTTCCCGGCGGTGATGACCCTGGCGATGTCGGGCGCGACCCCGGAAGACGCCGGCCTCGCCTCCGGCTTCGTCAACACCAGCATGCAGGTGGGCGGGGCGATCGGCCTCGCGGTACTGGCGACGTTGTCCACCGAGCGCACCGAATCGCTGCTCGGCGAGGAGAGCCTCGCCCAGGCGCTCACCTCCGGCTACCACCTCGCCTACCTGATCGGCGCCGGCCTGGCGACGATTGCGGTCGCCATCGCGGTGCTCGTGCTGCGCTCGCCGCGGCCGGAGGAGATGGCACCGCCGCACGACGGCGAGCTCGAGCCCGCGTACTCCGAAGCCGGCTAGACAAAATGCTCAGTAACCCTTAAAGGTCGGCGGGCAATCGCCCGATGATGGAGCTATGCCGCATCGATCCCTGACCTCCTCGGCGATGCCGGCCTTCGCCGAAGCGCCCGACGAGCGGGCGCGGATGGGGAGGATCTCAGGGGTCCTCTGGATCGTGGGAGCGGCCATCTCCATCGGCAACTGCTACCTCCCCGGCGCCGAGCACGTCCCGATGGGCTGGGTCTTCGCCCTCAGCGGCGGCATCTTCATCTACGGGATCGCCGCGCTGCTCGGCTGGCTGCGCTGGGACAAGGCTTCGATGAAGGTGCTGGCGATCGGGATGGTCTTCACGATCCCGGTGATCGGCCTCGGCATCGCCTTCACCGGCGGCGCGATGAGCTTCTCCGAGCCGTTGCTGGTCACGACCCTCCTCTACGCGGCCTTCTTCTTCCCGGCCAAGTGGGCCTGGCCGCTCTCGATCGAGCTGATCCTCGTCGCCGGCACTCCGCTCCTCTACGACCCGAACGCGATCGGCGAGGCCTTCCTCCCTCGCTACGTCGCCCTCGTCGTCGGCTTCCTCTCCGCCACCTGGGTCCTGGTCGGGCTGCGCAAGCGCCTCTTCGCGGCCGAGCTCCACCACCGCGACGTCGCCAACCGCGACCCGCTCACCGGGGTTGGCAACCGCCGCCACTTCGACGCGGTCCTGCAGCTGGAGCTGGAGCGGCGCTCGTCCTCCGGCGGTCGCCGCGCGGCCGACGAGAGCCCCCTCGCCCTGCTGATCATCGACATCGACGACTTCAAGGGGATCAACGACAACTACGGGCACCCGGTCGGCGACGCCGTCCTCTGCCAGGTCGCGGAGCGCGCCGGCTCGATCCTCCGCTCGACCGACACCTTCGCCCGCATCGGCGGCGACGAGTTCGCCGTCATCGCCCCCGGCGCCCACGGCGACGGCGCCCGCCTGATGGCCGAAGCGATCCGCGACGCGGTCGGCACCCAGTACTCCGACTCCGGCATCCCCGCCCCCAACGCCTCGATCGGCTGGGCCGTCTTCCCCGAAGACGGCAAGGACTTCGAGGCCCTGATCAACGCCGCCGACGAGCGCATGCTGAGCCGCAAGCGCAGCGGCGAGCTCGCCCTCTCGCTGGTCCGCTAGCCGCGCTCGATCGAGGCCGACTCGAGCACGCCGAGCAGCTGCGTCACCCGGCAGACCAGCAGCCGCTCCTCGTCGACCTCGACCCAGACTCCCGCGGCCGAGGGAAAGACCACGTGGTCGCCCGGCTGGACCGGCATCTCCACGCCGGCGTTGGCCCACCAGTCGAGCCCCGGCCCCACCGCCAGCACGATCCCCTGCTCCGGCGGCGGCTCATGCGTCCCCGGCGGCACCACCAACCCCGACCGCCGCACCCGGTCCTGGTCCAGCTCCTTGATCACCACCTGGTCGAACAGCGGCCGCAGCTGATGGCGGACGGACTCGGTCGGGTCGGGTCTGTGCGCGGTTCCCATGCCCCTAAGTCTGCCGCATGGAGACCCCTCTAGGATTGATCGATGACCCAGCAGAAGAAGCCGGTCAACTGGCGCGCCTGGCTGGTCGGCGTTCTCAGTGCCCTGATCCTGATCGTCGCCCTGCAGAACTCGCAGGAGATCAGGTTCGACATTCTCACCGCCAGCCTGGAAGCGCCGCTGATCGTCGTCATCCTCCTCGCCGCGGCGATCGGCGCCCTGATCGGGTACATCGCCCCGCTCGTGCGCCGGCACCGGCGCGAGGAGAGGCAGCATGACCACTGATCTTCTAATCTTTCTTGTGTAATGGGGGAAGCGCGGTAGAGGGAGAGGGAAGATGAGCGTTCTTCAAAAGGAGATTCCGCAGGACTGGTACGCGACGGCGTTCGACGGCATGTCGGCCGAAATGGCCTGGACCGAGCGGACCGAGTCGGAAATCAAGCGGGCGCTGACGATGCTGCGCCCGCAGGGCGGCGAGCGGATCCTCGACCTCGGCTGCGGCACCGGCCGCCACTCGCTCGAGCTGGTGCGCCACGGCTTCTCGGTCGTCGGCGTCGAGATCGGCCCGGAACTGGTGGAGATCGCCCGCAAGGACGCCGCCGAGCAAGGGCTCGAGGTCGAGTTCATCCAGGCCGACCTGCGCGAGCTCGACTACGAGGACGAGTTCGACATCGTCTTGAACCTCAACGACGGCGCTGTCGGCTACTTCGAGACCGACGAGGAGAACCACCGCACCTTCGAGGTGATCTCCCGCGCCCTCAAGTCCGGAGGCCAGAACCTGATCCAGGTCCCCAACGTCCTCTACGCCCGCGCCCGCCTCCCGCAGCGCTCCTGGATCCCCAGCGAGAGCATGATCGAACTCGTCGAGCACCGCTGGAACAAGAAGGACCGCTACATGGAAGGGGCGATGATCCCCGTCCGCTTCGGCGAGGTGCTCGAGAACCTCGACAAACGGATCGAATTCCGCCAGCGCCTCTACACGGTCGACGAGCTGCGGGAGATCTACTCCTCGGTCGGGATGAGCCTGGAGCGGGTCTTCCACGGCAACGGCCGGCCCAAGGAGCCGACCGAGAACCAGTTCGAGATCTTCGCCGCGGCTAGAAAGGAATAGGCGTCCAGAGGACGTCGTGGAGCCTGGCCAGGCAGTCCCCGACCAGCTTCTCGTCACCGCTGAGCAGCACCCGCTGCGGGTCTCCGTCGAGGATCGTCGGGATCCAGGTCTCGACTTTGCCGCGGCCCCAGGCATCGGATTTGGGCGTCGGCTCGGCGCAGGTGTGCACCTTCCCGCTCCCTTCCACCTCCGCCCAGACGACCTCTCCCTCGGCGCCGTGGACTTCGTCGGCGCCGAGCACGTGCAGCTGCAGGCACTTACCGGCATGCTCCGGCAGGTCGATCAACGGCAGCGCCGTCCGTAGCACCGTCGCCATCTCCGAAACCGTCATTCCTTCTTCGTCCTCGGCGGCGACGTGGTGGTGCCGCCAGCGCCCGATGCCGGCGATCAGGCCCATCGTGCGGCGGGTCTTTTCGGTCAGCGCGTAGCAGCGCCGCCGCCCCGGCCCCGGCTCCTCGCAGAGGAGGCCGGCGGTGGTGAACAAGCCCGCCCGCCGGTTCACCTGGTGGTAGCTCAGTTCGTGGTGCCCCCGCGCCAGCTCGGTGGGGGAGCGCGGGTCGCAGCTCAGCTCTTCGACCATCCCCGACTCCCAGAGATCGGCCAGGAGGCCGAGGGAGGCCCAGGCGTGGGCGTCGATCCGGCCGTCGGGCAGGCGGGTCAGGGAGGCATCGGCGAACCGGTTCACCAACTGGTAGAGCTCGCTGCCGCAGGGGTCGGTCAGCGTGTGGACCACCTTCGAGGGCACGCCCGGTTCCTCTTCCCGCTCGATCACTTCCAGTTCGGCCAGCTTCCCGGCGTAGCGGTAGATCGTCCGCGGGGCGTAGCCGGGCACCCGGGCGGTCAGGTTCTTGGTGCGGAGGGGCCCTTCGCCCAGCGCCATCAGGATCGCCCCCGTCGCCCCGGCGCTGAGGAGCCGCAGGACATCCGCGGTCGAGGCTCCGGTCAGGCACGCCTCCTGACCTTGAGCCGCCTCCCCGTCGGTGCGTGAAAATCCAGTCGTCGTCATCGTTGCCTCCAGCGGCCTCGACAGCCGCTCCCTTCGGAAGTGCGGACTCGCACGCAGCCCGCTATCGGAATGACTGGTCCTCTACCGGTACCCGTTGATGCTGGGCTCAATCAAAAAGAGGGCCGGCGCAGCGGCCGGCCCTCGTAATCCTCTGAACGTAGCTGTAGGTCAGACGACGCAGGCGTCGAGACCGTAGCCTTCCAGCTCTTCATTGGCCTCTTTGAAGGGGATGCTCCCGATGATGGCGCTGCCGGGGTTCGCTTTGACGTTCTCGGCGGCGCCTTTCATGGCCTCGATGACGTCTTCGACTTTCTGCTCGTCCCCCTCCGGAACACCCAGCTCTTCCAGTCCGGTTATGGTTTTTTCGTAGGTGGGCAGAGCCTCCAGGATGACTTCTTCCTGCTTTTTGACGGCCTCGGCTTCACCCGGTTTCGCTTCCTGCGCGAAGCGTTCGACGATTTTCCCGCGTTCTTTTTCGCCCTTCCTGCAGACCTCGGTGGCCTGTTTCACGAACTGCGCCTTGGTCAGCGCCTCCGGCTCGTCGCTGCCGCCGCATCCAGCCAGGAGCGCAAATGCGACCACGGCCGCCCCCAAAATTGATCCAATCACTCCCTTGCTCACGATTCCCCCTAGAGGTTTTGACTAAAGGCCGGAGCTTAACCGATACCCGCCCACCAAGGGAAAGGGAAGAAGATCCGCAAAGAAAAAGCGCCCGGGACTTCCGTCCCGGGCGCTTGGAACTTCCAGCTGGCTGCTGGTACTACGCGGTCGGTGCGGTGACCGCCCAACCGCCGCTGGCGAAGCTCAGCAGGAATTCCGACGAGCTTTCTTTCTGGGTGCTGAAGAACAGCGTCACTCCACTGGTGTTGTTGGTGAATTCAGTGAAGAAGGGAACGAATTTGGCGGGGTTTTCCGCAGCTTCGCCCTGGTAGACGCAGAGGTGGCCAGGGGCCGCTTCCGGTTTCGTGGCGCTGCCGGGGCAGTTCGTTTCTTCCTCGCCGACTTCATCGATGAAGTGAAGCGCCGGCGGGGTGCTCCCCGGGTATTTCAGGACGTAGGAAATGGACTCGGTAGTGATCGGCTCTTCGTGGGTCTGGCCGTAGGACCAGGCACCGGAGACGGTCTCGCCCGCCGGGATCACGGTCTCGGTCGGGCCGGTAGCGCCGGTCGGGCCGGTTTTGCCGGTAGCGCCGGTTTTGCCGATAGGCCCGGTCGCGCCTTTGGCGCCGGCAGGACCGGTAGCACCTTTAGCGCCAGCGGCGCCAGGAGCGCCGTTCTGACCAGCCGCGCCAGCAGGACCCTGTGGACCGGCGGGACCCGTGGGACCCGGGATCTTCTTGGCCCACTTCTTGGCCTCCTTGGTGGCGATCTTCTTGATTTCCTTCTTCTCACCGGCGGTGAGAGCGAGCGCGGTGCCGCTGAGCGCAGCGATGAGCGCCACGACCGACACGATCAAACCAGCCGTGCCGAACTTGTTCTGAAGTCGAGAGAGCATCTCTTCCTCCCCTAGTGATTGACAGTGATGGCAGTGACTGGCGACGTCCCGAAGGCGAAGCGTGAGCGGGTATGCAAGGCAACCCGCATCCGAGCTTCCATCCTCACGTTGTCCCCTCCGGTCCCCTTCATCTAAGACTGACGCGTCCCTGTCGCGTCGAGAACTGAAACTAGAGTACCCGCACAAACATGTCAAGGCGTCCAGCGGTGCCGAACCTTGTCATTCACGATTGATCGAGTACCCTTGTTCCAATGGGAGCTGGGGACGGCCTAGGGAGCGGGATCAAGCTGGTGACGCTGGGTCCAGAGGGGACCTGCCACGAGCGCGCGGTGCGCCGCTACATGGACTTCCAGGGGGTCGAGGACTTCGAGATCGAGTTCATCGCCGACTTCCTCGACGGGCTGGAGCGGATCCGCGGCCAGGAGAACGCCTTCCTGATCCAGTGCAGCGCCCACCCGAAGGTGCACGAGGTGACCGAGCGCTACTGGCGTGAGGTCTTCGTCGTCGACACCTTCATCTACCCGACGAAGCACCTGGTGGTGCTGACCCGGCGCGAGGTCGAGCGGCCTCGCTCGCTCGGGATCGTGCCCGCGACCAAGGGCTACGTCGACCTCTCCCAGTGGGACGAGATCATCGACGTCGTCTCCAAGCCCGTCGTCGGCGAGGAGCTCCTGGAAGGACGCTACGACTCCGGCCTCACCCACATGGAGCACTTCGAGGAGCACGAAGACGAGCTTCGCCTCGACCTCGACATCGGCGAAATCGACACCACCTGGGTCGTCTACGGCACGAAGAAGCGCTTCGAAGGGGAGGTCATCGGGATCCCCGCCTCGCGCGAGATCTTCTCGAGCGTCCTGCCGAGCGCCGTCTAGCCGCCGCCGCTCATTCCGCCAGCCGCCGCAGCGCCTCGTCGATGCCGCCAGCGCTGGTTTCGATCAGCCGCGCCGCGATCTCGACTTCCCAGAACCTGGCGCCGGCGAGCCAGGCGCGGCCCAGGTAGTCCCAGGCCGCGATCGTCGCGCCCACGGTCGTCTCGAGCGCGTCGGCCAGGTCTTCCATCAGCTTCTGGAACTCGTCCTGCATCCCGGCGATCACCGGCCTCGGGTCGCTCTGGCCCATCTTCGTCTCGACCATCACCTTGTAGCCGGTGCGGATGCCGAAGAACCAGGCCTCGTGGAGGTGCTTCTCCATCGCCGCCACCTGGCGCTCGTCGAGGCCGAGGATCTCGGCGCTCTCCTCCGAGATCGGCCTCAGGTCCTGTTCCTTTGCGGTGAGAACCGCGGTCGGCAAGCTGTCGTTGCCAGGGAACACCTCTGCCAGTCTAAATAACCTCGTCTAATTATCTACTCCTTTCTGGAGCAGCCGCCCAAAGAAAAGGGCGGCCCGGAGGCCGCCCTTTTCGAATCCCGGTGGGCCCGAAGGACCCGTTAGGACTTGCTGCTCAGGTGCCGGTGCAGGGCCGGATGATCGTGGCCGAGGCCTTGGTCCCGTCCGCGAGCATCGCGGTCGCGTTGGCCTGCAGTTTGCCGTCGGGGCACTTGGCGGTGAGGACAGATTTCTTGCCCACGGTCAGGCTGAACGTCCTGACCGAGCCGCTGCCGCCGGCGATTTTCGGGATCGTCGCGACGGATTTCAGCCCGTAGCGGCCGTTATTGACTTTCTTGATCTTCACCGTGGTGACGATCGCGGCGGGGGTCGGAACGGTGATGTAGGCGTGGATGAACAGGGTCGTCGTGGCACCGCTCTTGCCGCCGTTGAAGACGAGCAGTTTCGACTGGACCGGAATCGTCGGCTGTTCCGGGAATTTGATGTCGACCTTGGTCGTTCCCTTGCCGATGATCGCGCTCTTGCAGGCTTTTTCCGCGCCTTTGGTGTCGCGCGACTGCAGCTGACCGGACTTGCAGACGGGGATGCCTTTGACGTTGACGGCCCCGTTCTTGTCGGTTTCGAGGATCACCTGTTTCAGCGCCGGCGGGTGAGAGCCGTCTTTCGTCGAGATCGCGCCAGAAGCCTGCAGCTTGATCGGAGCCATCTTCTTCTTCGGCAGTTTGTCCGGTTTGAACCCGCCGTTGAAGGTGAAGACGAGGTTGCCGACTTCGACGGTCTCGGGTTTGTTGGCGCCGGTGGCGATGCCCGCCACGCTGACGGCGATCAGGGCCGCCAGGGCCATCGTCAACATCAGGTACTTACGCATATCCCTATATCTCTCCTTTGCGGCGTGCCCGTCCCGGGCCGATGCCGTCGAGGCTTTTGGCTAGAACTTCTCTCCAGCGGCTCAAACTACCACCGGGAGCTTCTTCGTAAACCCGGCCGGAGGGGAAAAGGAGCGCTCCCCCGGAGCGTTAGGAGCGCGGCATCGAGAGCCGCACGCGCTCGCGTTGGGCGCCGGCTTCCTCCGGCCCGAGGAAGGGCAGCGCGACCCAGAAGACCAGGTCCGGGAGCCGGCTCGGCAGGCGGGCGGCGGCGCCGTGGAGGATCTCGCTGTAGAGGAGCTCGTTGACCCCGCCCGCGATCGCGATCGTGGTGATGCCCGGCAGCTCACCCCCCGTCTCCGAGCGCCCAGCCTCGAGGAAGCCGGTGAACTGGCGCAGGGCCGCGTCGCGCCGCGCGAGCGCTTTCGGGCCGGCGGCCAGCACCTCGACGATCGAGAAGCGAGCCTCGTCGGGGTGCGCCGCGAGGTGCTCGAGCAGCGCCCCCAGGGCCGCCGCGATCCGCTCCGCCCAAGGCGCGCCGGAGCTTGCCTCGAAGGCATCGCCGGCCTCTCCGATCAGGTTGCCGAGCAGCACGTCGTAGGTAGCGAGGAAGCAGTCCTCCTTGCTGTCGAAGAGCTCGTAGAACGTCTTCCGCGAGACCCCGGCAATGCCGATCACGTCGACGACGCGGGTCTCGGGGTAGCCGCGCTCGGAGACGACTTCGATCATCGCCTGGTGGATGCGGTTGCGTTGGGACTCGGTCACCGCCTCCCTCGGCAAACCGTGCCTTCCCCTCGGCAGCCGCTCGTTCAACTTGGCCGAGCGTCTAGCGGAAGCCACCGAACAGACTGTAGAGAAGCGGGCGTGCGGGCAATCGCCACTTGGAATTTCTTGCCTATAGTTCAGGCATGGGAGGCGCTCGCAGGTGCACGCTGATGCTCGGATCGTTGCTAGCGGCGGTTGCGGTTGGCTGCGGCGGCGGAGGCGACTCGACCACGGGCTCCGAGGACAAGGAGGTCTCGCGCCCGTACCCTTGGGTCAAGGGCCCCAGCCGCGAGTTCCTCGTTCCGGAAGGCGACAACGTCGTCCAGGCCTACGGGCGGGAGGCGACGAAGGCCGAACGCGAACAGGCCTCGCGGGTGATCGAGGCCTGGATGCGAGCTCGCGCCGCAAAGGACTGGGAGGAGGACTGCCGGTACATGTCGCGCGCCTACCGCAGGGCGCTGGTGCAGGAAGACGCCTTCCACGTCACCGACGGGAGGGTGAAGAACTGCCCCGAAGCCCTCGCCTACTTCGGCCCGGAAGCTTCCGGGGACGGCAAGAACACGATGACCGGCCCGATCGACAGCCTCCGCGTCGAAGGGGGACAGGGCTATGCCCAATACCACGGCAACGACGGCAGGGACTGGATCGTGCCGATGGACCGGGAAAACGGAGCTTGGAAAGTCGCCACGGCGTCCCCGATCGACCGGATGAAATGAGGGCTGAGACTTGAACTCCACTCGGGCAAAGCTGGCGTTGGGCGCCATGGCGGCGCTGCTGCTGCTCGTGATCGGCGCCGGCTGTGGCGGAGGAGGCGACTCGACCACGGACTCCGCGAGCGATGACCAGGCCTCGCGCCCGTACCCCTGGCTCAAGGGCCCCAGCCGCGAGTTCCTCGTTCCGGAAGGCGACAACGTCGTTCAGACTTACGGGCGCGAGGCCCCCGAGGCCGAACGCGAAGAGGTCTCGAGGACGATCGAGGCCTGGATGAAGGCGCGGGCGGCGGGGCAGCGGGCGGTGGAGTGCAAGTACCTCGATCCGAACAACGTCGAAAGCACCGTCAAGGCGGCCTCCTTCCAGGAGCAGCGGAAGGTGACGAGCTGCGGCGAGGGGCTGTCTGTCCTCAGCAGGAACGGCTACAGGGGTCCCCCTGCCAACAACATGACCGGCCCGATCGACAGCCTGCGGATCGGGGAAGGGCGCGGGTACGCCCAGTACCACGGCAACGACGGCAGGGACTGGATCGTTCCCGTCCGCAAAGTCGACGGAGAGTGGAAGATCTCCAGCCTCGACCCGATCGACCGGATGAAGTAGAGCCGAGCCGGCGGCTCGCTCAGTCCTCGAGCCAGATCACCTGCTCGCGGTCGGGGCCGACTCCGACCAGCCGCACCGGAACCCCGACGAACTCGGCGATGAAGCCGAGGTAGTCGCGCGCCTCCTGCGGCAGGTCGGCGGCCGAGCGGCAGGAGGTGAGGTCGAGGTCGAAGCCGGGCAGCTCCTCGTACTCGGGCGTGGCCGAGTGGAGGATCGACTGGTGGTAGGGGAAGGTGTCGAGCTCCGCGCCCTCCTTGGAGCGGTAGCGGACCGCCACCCGCAGCGGGCCGATTCCGCTCAAGACGTCGAGCTTGGTGATCGCCAGCGCGTCCATGCGGTTGAGGCGGGCCGCGTAGCGCAACGCGACCAGGTCCATCCAGCCGCAGCGGCGGCGGCGCCCGGTCGTCGTCCCGAACTCGTGACCGCGCTGCAGCATCTGCTCGCCGATCTCGTCGTGGAGCTCGGTCGGGAAGGGGCCGGCGCCGACCCGGGTCGCGTAGGCCTTGGCGATCCCCCAGACCTCGTCGATGTCCTTTGGCCCGACCCCGGCGCCGACGCAGGCCGCGCCGGCGATCGGGTTCGAGGAGGTGACGAAGGGATAGGTGCCGTGGTCGAGGTCGAGCAGGGTCGCCTGGGCGCCCTCGAAGATCACCGTCTCCTCGCGGTCGAGCGCCTCCCAGCAGAGGCGGGCGGTGTCGGCGATGTGGGGCTCGAGCCGGTGGCCGAAGTTGACGTGTTCCTCGACCATCGTGTGCAGGTCGAGGCGGGGGTCCGGGACCTCCGCCGTGCCGCCCACCGCCTTCGCGTCCTCGCCGGCCTCCTTCAGCCGTTTGCGCCGGTGCACCGAGAGCTCGCGCAGCGCCTGCTGCTTGGGCTCCAGCGCCGTGCGGATCTTCGTCCGCAGGATCTTCTCGTCGAGCAGGTCCTGGACCCGGATCCCCAACCGCAGCGCCTTGTCGGAGTAGCAGGGGCCGATCCCGCGCCGGGTGGTGCCGATCGAGAGCTTTCCCAGCTTCGTCTCGCCGGCCATGTCGAGCAGCACGTGGTAGGGCATGATCAGGTGCGCGTTGGCGGAGAGTTTGAGGTTGGCGACGCCGACCCCCGCCCGTTTCAGCCCGTCGATCTCACCCAACAGCACCCGCGGGTCGACGACGACGCCGTTGCCGATCACGCAGGTCTTCTCTTCGTGGAGGATCCCGGAGGGGATCAGGTGGAACTTGAACTCCTCGCCTTCGCGGACGATCGTGTGGCCGGCGTTGTTGCCGCCCTGGAAGCGCACGATCGTCGTAGCCCGCTCGGCGAGCAGGTCGACGACCTTCCCCTTCCCCTCATCGCCCCACTGGGCTCCGGCTATGACCACGCCTGGCATCGCGCGGGGGATTCTGACGCGGTTCAGCCGGCGGCGCGGGCTCGGTACTGGGTCGAGTACCGCTGATCGGCGCCGAAGAGCGGCAGCGGGTCGCCGCAGATCTCGATCAGGCGGGAGACCGTGCGCCGGCCGATCTGCTCCTCGAGCTGCTGCTGGCCCTTGTCGACGTCGCCCTCGGCGTTGCTGGTGACCAGCATCGCGCGCTGGTTCTCGTAGCGCTCGTTGACGACCGCGTAGAGCTGCTCGACCACCCAGTCGGTCCGCCGCTCGGAGCCGAGGTCGTCGATGTAGAGGAGGTCGACCGAGGTGACGCGCTCGAAGAAGTGGCTGTAGGCGTTCTCCTGCTCGGCTTCCTGGTAGGTCTGGCGGATCCGGGTCAGGAGCTTCGGCGCGAAGTAGATGCCGACGGTCTTGCCGGCTTTCAGGGCTTCGCCGGCGATCAGCATCCCCAGCGTCGTCTTGCCGGTCCCGGTGCCGCCCATGAACCAGACCCCCTGCCCTTGGGCGAGGTTCTCGTCGAGGTTGTCGACGTAGTCGCGCGCGTGCATCACCGCGATCCGCTTCTCCAGGTCGCGCGCCATGTCGGAGACCGGCGGCCGGTCGAAGGAGACGCCGCGGTAGCGGGCGGGGATCGCCGAGGCGACGCCGCGGCCGCGGCCGCGGTTGAGCCGCTCGGCCCGACACTCGCAGGGGCGGGCGACGTCTTCGGGGCCGAGGATCCAGCCGGAGCCGTCGCAGACCCCAAGCGGGCAGGCCTGTTCGCGGAAGGGCTCGGAGCGGGCGATCGCAGGCATCAGAAATCAGGCCCCGCAGCGGCTGCGTCCTCGAAGGGGGGAGGAGCTTCGCCCGCGGGCTGTTCGATCGGCGGGTCCTGGTGGGCGAGGTCGGCGAATTTCGGGAAGCGGTCGAGGAAGACCAGCTTCCTGGTCCCGATCGGGCCGTTCCTGTGCTTGGCGATGATCAGGTCGGCCTGGCCGTCGGGCTCCTCGTCGGGGTCGCGGTAGTAGTCCTCGCGGTAGAGGAAGGCGACGACGTCGGCGTCCTGCTCGATCTGCCCCGACTCGCGCAGGTCGGAGAGCTGCGGCTTCGGCGGCGTCCGCTGCTCGGGCGCGCGCGAGAGCTGCGAGATCGCCACCACCGGCACCTCGAGCTCGCGGGCGAGGATCTTCAACCCGCGGCTGATCTGACCGACCTGCTCGACCCGGTTGGCGCGGTGGTCGTCGGAGCGCATCAGCTGGATGTAGTCGAGGATGATCAGGCCGAGGCCGCCGCGCTCCTGTTCCTGGGCGTGCAGACGCCGCGCCTTCGCCCGCAGGTCGAGGATGCCGAGGTCGGAGGAGTCGTCGAACCAGAGCGGCGCTTCCTCGAGCTCGTTGCAGGCGCGCACCACCTTCGGCCAGTCGCGCTGGTTGACCTGGCCCTTGCGCAGCTTGTCGCCGGAGATTTTCGCCCGGCAGGCGATGAAGCGCTGGGCAAGCTCCACCTCGGACATCTCCAGCGAGAAGAAGGCGACCGGCAGCTGCTTCTTGACGGCGACGTTTTCGGCGATGTTGGCGACCAGCGCGCTCTTGCCCATCGCCGGGCGGGCGGCGACGATGATCAGGTTGCCGGGCTGGAAGCCGCCGGTGACCGCGTCGACGTCGCGGAAGCCGGACGGGGTGCCGGTCAGTTCGAGCTCGCCGGTCGAGAGCTTCTCCAGCCGGTCGACCTCGTCGTGGAGGATGTCGGCGAGGCGTTTGAAGTCGCTCGCCTGCTCCTTGTGGGCGACTTCGAAGAGCAGTTTCTCCGCCCGCTCGGAGAGCTCCCGCGGTTCGCCCTCGCGCTCGTTGACCCAGCCCTGGATTTCCTGGCCGGCGTCGCGCAGCCGCCGCAGCAGCGAGTTCTCCTGGACGATCTCCGCGTAGTGCTTGGCGTTGGCGGCGGCGGGGACTTTCGCCGCCAGCTCGGAGACGTAGTGCCTGCCGCCGATGTCCTCGATCTTGTTGCGCTGCGTCAGCGCCTCGCTGACGCTGAGCTCGTCGACCGGCTTCGAGGCCGCGTAGAGGTCGTGGATGACCTCGAAGATCAGCCGGTGCTTGTCGAGGTAGAAGTCCGCCGGGTGCAGCTTCACCTCGTCGATCACCCGCGTCAGCGTCGGTTCCGCGATCAGCATCGCGCCGAGCACCGACTCCTCGGCCTCGATGTTCTGCGGCGGTACGTGGCTCGTTGGCGGCTGCGGCATCGGTCTCAGTTAAGGCGCCCGGGCGGCGGAACCGGGGGCGGGAGGGGGCACTCATCAAGCAAACCAGAGGCGGGAAGCGGGCAAGTATCGCTTCCGTGCAAAAGCCGTCAAAAAGAATTTACGTCGACGTGACGTTTATGCGTGAGTTCCGAAGGAGAGCTGGTGGTGGCTTGGGGGGATCAGGCCCTCCTGCTCCTGGCGTTGCTCGCCGCGGCGGAGCATGCGGAGGGTGAGGATGGCGATGCTGAGGATCGCGGTGGCGCCGAGGCTGAGCTGGACGCTGAGGAGGCCTTCGCGAGTCCAGTAGACGTCGCGGAGGTCGAGGAGCAGGGCCGCCTCGTCGAAGGTGAGGCCGATCCCGACGCCCATCGGCAACGCCAGCTGCTGCTCGAGCCTGTCGTCGTCGGTGAGGAGCCCGGCGGTGCCGGAGGCGAAGGCGATCAGGATCCCGGGGACGAAGTGGTGGATGTGGCGGCCGCGGATGTTGACGTTGCGGAAGGGCCCCCAGTCCTCGCGGATGCCCCAGGTCGAGATGCGGACGAAGGCGAAGGCCCCGAGGAAGCCCGCGAGGAGGTTGAAGAGGACGGTCTCGCTGCGCGGCGCTTCTTCATAACCGCGAACCGCGACGCCGACCGTGTCGACGGCGGCGGCCGGGGCCGATTCGAGCAGGGCTTCCGGATCGTGCGCCTCGCTCGCCCGGCGGGCGAACATGCGGCTGAACTGGCCGGCGATCACGGCGCCGGCGGTGCCCAGGGCGACCGCAGCCAGGCCGACCGTCGCCCGCTCGGAGCGGATCCAGCCGGACCTGCGACGACGGAAGGGGACTACTTCTCCTCGCTGATGATCGTCTTGACGGAAGCGGTAGTGCCGTCTTTGAGCTGGATCTCGACCATGAAGGTGCCGAGTTCGCGCAGCGGCTGCTCGAGCTGGACCTGTTTTTTGTCGATCCGCAGGTCGCGGGCATCGCGCAGGGCGTCGACGATCTCTTTCGGGCCGACCGAGCCGAACAGCTTGCCGTCCTCGCCGGCGCGCTGGTGGATCGTGAGGACGGTTTTGGCGAGCAGCCCGGCGGCTTCCGCTTCGCGCTCGGCGCGCTGGGCCTCGGCCTTTTCGGCCGCCTCCATGCGCCGTTTCGCTTCCTCGAGCGCCCCGGCGGTGGCCGGCTGGGCCAGCTTGCGCGGGATCAGGTAGTTGCGCAGGTAGCCGGGGGCGACGTCGACGACGTGGCCGCGCTCGCCGAGGGACTCGACGTCCTGCAGCAGGATCGCCTGCGCCATCAGCGCTCTCCGACGTAGGGGAGCAGCGCGATTTCGCGCGCCCGTTTCACTGCCACCGAGAGTTGCCGCTGATGGGCCCGCGAGAGACCGGTGACCCGGCGGCCGCGCGTCTTCCCCTTGTCGGAGAGGAAGCGCCGCAGCAGGTTCAGGTCCTTGTAGTCGACGACTTCGGCGTTGACCCGCGTGTATTTGCGCGGGCGCGAACGCTCGGCGCCGCGCCTGCCGCCGCGCCGCCCGCCACTGCTGGATGAAGA
>JALZHV010000131.1 GCA_030860625.1 Actinomycetota bacterium | reverse complement strand
CCGCCGAGCCGACGATCCGCCGCACCAAAGACGCCGGCCCCGCCCCGCGCGGCCGCTCCGGCGAGCGCGGTGGAGAGCTTGGAATCGACGTCCCCGAGTTCCTCCCCGGCTAGATCCCGTTAGAAAGTCCGGCGATGAAGGGCGTCGTCGCAGCCGGGCACCCCGAGACCGCCGAGGCCGGCGCCGCCGTCCTGCGCGAAGGCGGCAACGCCGTCGACGCCGCCGTCTGCGCGGTGCTGACCTCGTTCGCGGTCGAGAGCCCGCTGACCGGGTTCGGGGCCGGCGGCCACATGATGGTCCACGAGGCCGGGGAGACGACCCTGATCGACTTCTTCGTCGCCGCTCCCGGGCGGGACGGGGTCGAACGCCGGGCGGAGCTGGCCCCGATTCCGATTCGCTTTGACGCCGACACCACCCAGACGTTCTACGTCGGCCCCGCCTCCTGTGGCGTGCCGGGGACGGCTGCGGGCCTCGCACACGCGCTGGAGCGGTTCGGGACGATGCCGCTCGCCTCGCTGGTCGGCCCGGGGGTCCGCTTCGCCCGCGAGGGGGCGCCGATCACCCGCGGCCAGTCCTACCTGCTCGAGATCCTCGCCCCGATCCACGAACACCTGCCGGGAGCGCGCGAGCTCTACGCGCCGCGGGGCCAGCGGCTGGGGGAGGGGGACGTCTTCCGCTTCCCCGAACTGGCCGAGGCGCTGGAGCGGTTCGCGGCCGAGGGCGCCGAGCCCTTCTACCGGGGCGAGGTGGCGGCGGCGATCAGCGAGTTCGTCGTCGGCCACGGCGGCACGCTCGGCCGCGGCGACCTCGCCGCCTACGAGGCGATCGAGCGACCGCCGATCGCGGCGCCCTTCCGCGGCGCCAAGGTGCTGACCAACCCGCCGCCCTCCTCGGGCGGGATCCTGATCGCCTACACCCTCGGCCTGCTCGAGCGGCTCGGCCCCGACAGCGGGCCCGAGCAGCTGGTGGCGGCGATGGAGGCCGCCAACGACCGCCGCGACCTCGAGTTCGCCGCGGCGCTCTATGAGGAGGGGATGGAGGCGAGTTTCCTCGACCCCGCCGGCCTCGACCTCGCCGCCGCCGACCTGCTCGGCTCGACCACCCACATCTCGGTCCTCGACGCTGACGGCAACTGCGCCAGCGTCACCTGCTCCAACGGCTCGGGGTCCGGCGTCCTCGTCCCCGGCACCGGCGTGATCCTCAACAACATGCTCGGCGAGGAGGACCTCAACCCGGGCGGCTTCCACGGCATCGCCCCCGGCCGCCGGGTGCCCTCGATGATGGCCCCGACCGTGGTCCTGCGCGACGGTGAGATCGTGATGGCGGTCGGCAGCGCCGGCTCCAACCGGATCCGCTCGGCGATCCTGCAGACCGTGGTCCGCGCCGTCGAGCAGGGTTTCCCGGTCGCCGCCGCGATCGAGGCGCCGCGGCTGCACTTCGAGCAGGGGGTTGTCCAGGCCGAGGCGGGAATCGACCCCGCCGCCCTCGATCGGTTGGAGGCCCGCGGCTGGGAGGTGACCCGCTGGCCCTCGCTCAACCTCTTCTTCGGCGGCGTCCAGGCGGTCGCCCGCGACCCCCGCACCGGCGAGCTCAGCGGCGGCGGCGATCCCCGCCGCGGCGGCGCCGTCGCCTACGCTTAGCCGCGTGGCGGCAGGGCCTGAAATCGACTTCGAGGCCGAGGGCCTGCTCGAGGGTCTCGACGGCGAGCCACGCGACGCGCGGCTGCAGCTGCTCGAGCGGCTCTACGGGGAAGGCTGCTCGCTCGACGAGCTGAAGGAGGCGGTCGCCGCTGGCAGGCTGACCCTGCTGCCGGTGGAGCGGACCCTTGCCGGGGAGGGCCCGCGCTACACCGCCCGCGAAATCGCCGAGATCGCCGAGCTCGACCTCGAGCTGCTGCAGCGCTTCACCGCCGCCCTCGGCGTGCCCTTCGGCGACCCCGACGAGCCGCGCGGGACCGAGGCCGACGTCGAGGCGGCCAAACGGGTGAAGGCGTTCCTCGAGGCCGGCCTGCCCGAGGACGGGATGCTGCAGGTGGCGCGGACGATCGGGATGGGGACGGCGCGGATCGCCGAAGCCAACCGCGAGCTGATCATCCGCACCCTCACCCGCCCCGGCGACACCGAGCGCGACGTCGCCCTCCGCTTCGCCGCCGCCGCCGAGTACATGCTGCCGCTGGCCGGCCCGACCGTCGTCTACGCCCTGCAGGCGCACCTGCTGGAACAGATCCGGCGCGACGTGATCGGCGCCGCCGACCTCGCCTCCGGGGACATCGGCGGCACCGTCGACCTCACCGTCTGCTTCGCCGACCTGGTCGAGTTCACCCGCCTCGGCGAGGAGATCGCCGCCGAGGAGCTGGGGATGGTCGCCGGCCGCCTGGAGGAGATGGCGAGCGCGGTAGCCGAACCGCCGGTGCGGTTGGTGAAGACGATCGGCGACGCGGTGATGCTGATCTCCCCCGAGCCCGAGCCGATGGTCGCCGCCGCGCTCTCGCTGATCGCCGCCGCCGAGGCCGAAGGCCAGCAGTTCCCCTGGCTGCGGGCGGGCCTCGCCAGCGGCCCGACCCTGCCGCAGTCGGGCGACTACTACGGCCGCGCCGTCAACCTCGCCAGCCGCATCACCAACGTCGCCCGCCCCGGCAGCGTCGTCGTCGACGAGGCGACCAAAGAGGCGGCGGGGCGCTTCAACTACTCCTACGTCGGCGAGCGCCGCCTCAAGGGCCTCGACTACCGCGTCAAGCTCTACCGCGCCCGCCGCGACGGCGAACGCAAGAGCCCGCCTCGCGGCCTGCGGCGCTAGACGTTAGATGCACGATCGTGCATTGTCTGCCTCTGTAGGCCCCGAAGCGAGAGTCTAGAGGGGTATCTTGCACGATCGTGCATCGAAAGGAACAGATTGCTGCTGCCTTTGCCGAGGAAGTCGGAGCCGTCGTCCGCAACCAGCGGGAGCATGTCGGCTTGCGCCAAGATGAGCTCGCGTTGGCGGCGGGTGTCAGCGCTCGCGTGGTGCATCAAATCGAGCACGGCAAGCCAACCAGTCGCATCGACAGCGTCCTTGCTGTGCTGGATGGGCTTGGTCTCACGCTAGAAGTCAGCCGGCGAGCTTGAATCAATCAACGAGCGCCGTAAGTGCTCAGGCTGGCAAGGAGTTCAACATCCTCCTCAGTGGCCGCGGCCGTGCCGCACAGTTGCTGGAGAGCTAGGCGCTCGGCTTGCGGGCCGAGACCAGCAGGTTGTAGAAGAGCTCGGCCGGGAGGTAGGGCTCGAGCACTTTGGTGTCGACCTTCTGCAGGGCGATGTAGCTGTTGAAGGCGAAGCGGCGCCAGCCGAAGGGGATCGACTCGGGCTCGGCGCTCGACTCGACCGTGCGCAGGCCCCAGCCCCAGGCGTTGGAGAGGAGCTCCTCGCCGCCGACACGGCGCTGCTCGAAGCCGGTCTCGCGGAGCAGGCGGCGCAGGTCGGCGGGGGCGAAGGCGTGGACGTCGACCTCGCCCTCGAGCGAGTGGCCCTCGGACTGCTCGTACTCCTGGATACCGCGGTGCTTGGCGCCGATCAAGCGCCGCCAGGCGGGGGCCAGGGCCAGGCCGACCCGCTTCGGCATCGCCGCCAAGCGGTCGCCGTAGCGCGAGGGCTCGCCGGCGAAGGCGATCATCCCGCCGGGCCGCAGGACGCGGCGGAATTCGGCGAAGGCCTTATCGAGGTCGGGGATGTGGTGCAGGACCGCGTGGCCGAAGACGAGGTCGAAGCTTTCGTCCTCGAACGGCAGCACCTCGGCCTCAGTCTCGACCGTGGTCACGTCCTCCAGTCCGAGCGCATCGGCGGTGGCGGCAAGGCGCTTCAGCATCCCCGGGGAGATGTCGGTCGCGGTCAGCCGCTCGATCACGCCGAGCTGGACGAGGTTGAGCGAGAAGTAGCCGGTGCCGGAGCCGATCTCCAGGGCGTCGCCGAAGGAGCGCCCGTCGTACCCGCCCAGCGCCTTGATCAGCTTCAGCCGCACCTGCCGCTGCCCGACCTCGCCGAAGTCGATGCCCCACTTGGCGTCGTACTCCTCGGCGGCCGCGTCGTGGTAGCGGGTGTTGACGTCCTTGATGTGCTCCGGGGTGGCGGAGGGGGAGGCAGGCATGGCGCGGAACTCTATGCAGAAAGTTGCAATACGGTCCCCGTCATCGCTGAGGAGTACCTACAGCTGAACCAGCCGCCCGGAGTGCCGCCGCTGCCCCTGACGGGCGAGCGGACGCTGCCCGACGTGCCCGAGGAGAACTACTGGTACCGCCGCCACCTGGTCGTCTACGAGTGGATCGCGGCGCGGGTGGGGGGGCTGCGGGTGGTCGACATGGCCTGCGGCGAGGGCTACGGCTCCGACGTGCTCGCCCGCGCCGCCGCGAGCGTGGTCGGCGTTGATGCCAACCCCGAAGCGCACGAGCACGCGCGGCTGCGCTACCGGCGCGACAACCTGCGCTTCGAGCGCGAGCTGGTCGAGACCTTCAACGAGCCCTGCGACGCCGTCGTCTTCCTGCAGACGATCGAGCACGTCCAGGACCCGGGCGCGATCCTCGAGCACTTCAAGTCGATGCTGGCGCCGGGCGGGGTCGCCTACGTCTCGACTCCGAACCTGCTGACGCTGGCACCGGAGGGGGCGGAGAAGTCCGACAACCCCTGGCACGTCAAGGAGTACCGGGCCGAGGAGTTCCGGGCGCTCTGCGCGGCGCACTTCGAGCAGGTCGAGCTGCTCGGCCTCTTCCACGCCCGCAAGCTGCGTGCCCACGAGCTGGCGATCAAGCTCGGCTGGGACTCGGTCCACAAACGGCTGGGCCTGACCAAGCCCTTCTATGACCGCTTCACGCCGGCGATCGCCGCCTCCGACTTCCGCCTCCGCGAGGGCGGCCTCGACCGCGCCCTCGACTTCCTCGCGGTCTGCCGCCCAGGGTAATGAGCCGGGAGGGGACCGCCGGGGACCTGGCGATCGTCCTGCACAGCCACATGCCCTACGTGGAGGGGTTCGGGACCTACCCCTTCGGCGAGGAGTGGCTGTTCGACGCGGTGATCCGCTCCTACCTGCCGGTGCTGGAGGTGGCGCGGGACCTGACGATGACGGTGACGCCGGTGCTGGCCGACCAGCTCGAGGACGCGGCTGCGGCGGAGCGGCTGCGGCGGCTGAAGGAGGAGCATCCGGGCGCGCTTCTCCTCGACGCGGGGGACGCGGTGAGCGCCGGGAATCTCGGCTTTCGCCCGGGTGGGGAGCCGGTGCTGGAGGCGATGACGGAGCTGGGATATGCGGCGATGTGCCTGGGGAACCGCGAGACCCACCCGCGGAAGGAGATCTTCCCGTACAAGATCGAC
>JALZHV010000130.1 GCA_030860625.1 Actinomycetota bacterium | reverse complement strand
AGACGAGCCCGGCGCCGCCGAAGGCGGCCGGCGCCTCATTGCCCAGCTCCAGCCCCTCCAGCCCCGCGTCGATCGCGAGGAAGCCGAGCAGGCCGACGGTGAAGGCGATCAGCGCCCCCATCCAGTCGCGCCCGAGCCGGCGCAGGAACGGCAGCCAGAGCATCCCGAGGCTGACCGGGATCACGCCGACGTAGATCCCGAGCAGCGCCATCAACCCGTAGAAGCCGATGTCGTCCTCCGGCGTCTCCGCCGCTACGGGCACCGAGGCTTCGATCGTGCCGCCGGCGGAGGTGAGGACGAAGATCTCGATCGCTTCCCCCTCGACCCAGGGGTAGGCGACGTTCAGCGTGGTCGAGCCGAGCCGGCCGATCTCGCGGCTGCCCTCGACCGCGAACGGCGCGTAGGCGTCGTTGACCGCGACCTGGGCGACTTCGACCGCGTCGGGGCCGTCGTTGCGCAGGGTCAGCTCGATCTCGCCCGGGCGCAGCACCGTCTGCTCGACCGCGACCTCTTCGACCGGCGGGCCGCTGCGCTCCCCCAGCCCCGGTCCGCCGAGCAGGGCGAAGCCGCCGATCGCGACGACGATCAGGAGCAGCGGGATCAGGCCCAGCGCCCACGGCGGCAGGCCGGCGCCGAGGTCGCGCTCGGCTCGCGCCCCCGCCTCCATCAGGCCGGCTTCCCCTTGCCCCAGGGCAGGTCGCAGTACATCGAGGAAGCGGCCGCGGCGGTCAGCTGCGACGGGTCGCCGACGCGGAAGAAGCCGGTCCAGCCGAGCTCGGCGAACTCGCTGACGTGGGCGTGGAACATGTAGTCGCCGTCGAAGGGGAACTTCATCTCGAGGATGCCGCGCTGCGCCTGGCCCTGGATCACGGTGTCGGTGAACTCGCTCGGCTGCAGCGAGGTCCCGGTCGGGAAATAGTTGAAGAAGTTGCCGTGGATGTGGAACGAGTTGAGCAGGTCGTACTCGAGCACGTTGACGAGGTAGACGCGGACCAGCTCGTCGCGGGCGACCCGGACCGGGTCGTCGACATAGTGGAAGCCGACGGTGTTGACGGCGTAGATCTCGTTCGTGAGATCGAAGTTCGTGTCGAAGCCGTTCATCACCATCACCATCTCGTCGGCTTCGGGCCGCCCCTCCTTCGGGTCGACGATGAAGGCGCCGTAGAGGCCGCGGGCGATGTGGGCGGCCAGCGGCGCGACGTGGCAGTGGTAGAGGTGGAGGCCGAAGGGCGTCGCGTCGAACTCGTAGGTGAAGCTCTGCCCCGGCTCGATCTGGCCGCCGCCGCGGTTCTCGCCGATCCCGGGCATCCCGTCCATGAAGGCCGGGTGGATCCCGTGGAAGTGGATCGTGTGCGGGTGCTCCGAGGCGTTCACGAACCTGACCCGCAGGCGCTCGCCCTCGCGCGCCCGCAGGGTCGGCCCCGGCACCCGGCCGTTGTAGGTCCAGGCTTCGTACTTGACCCCGGGAGCGACTTCGATCTCGCGGTCGACGGCGACGAGGTCCCATTCGCGCAGGACCCGGCCGCTGGCCAGGCGCCGCGTCTTGCCGTAGTCGAAGTCGCGCAGGAGCTCGGTCGGGTGGAAGCCGTTGGCCTTGTGGTCGACGCTGCGGCCAGAGGCGAAGGTCGCGTGCGGAAACTCGCTGTGGCCGGCATGAGCCTCGGCCCCCCGCGCCCCGCCCCCATGCGCCCCGTCGCCCTGGGCGCGGTCGGTCAGCCCGGCAAGCCCAGCCAAGGCCGGTGCCGCCAGCGCCGCCCCACCCAGCAGCTTCCGCCGGGTGATCCCCTTCTTCTCAAGGTCATTGGACATGCCCTTCCGATTTTGACACATCTAAAAACGGAATTTCGATTCATCTAAATCTCGCCGCCGCCGCGTTCGTAGAATCGACCCATGACCACCGGCACCGAAATCGAGCTAGACGCCCAGTACCGGCAGCTGCGGGAGGAGTGCGGCCTCGTCGACCGTTCCGAGCGCGGCAAGCTGCTCGTCACCGGCCCCGAGGCGGCCGAGTACCTGCAGGGGCAGCTGACCAACGACACCGAGGCGCTGGAGCCGGGTGAGGGGCTCTACGCGGCGCTACTCGACCGCAAGGGCCACATGCAGGCCGACATGCGGGTGCTGCGGCCGGGCGACGGCCCCGACCTCTGGCTCGACCTCGAGCCGGAGGGGCTGGAGGCGGCGCGGCGGCACCTGGGGATGTACAAGATCGGCCGCGAGGTCGACGTCGTCGACGCTACGACCGAGCGCGCCCTCTTCTCGCTGATCGGCCCGCGCGCGGTCGAGATCGCCGGCAGCGCGGCGCTGCCCGAGCATGCCTGCGAAACGGTCGCGATCGCCGGGGTCGAGTGCCTCGCCGTCGGCACCGCAACTGGCATCGACCTCTTCGTCCCCGCCGCCGAGCGCGACCGCGTCCATGGCGCCCTGCTCGGCGCCGGCGCGGTCGAGGTCTCCCCTGCCGCCGCCGAGATCCTCCGGATCGAGGCCGGCCGCCCCCGCTTCGGGGCCGAGATGGGGACCGAGACGATGCCCGCCGAGGCCGGGATCGTCGAGGACGCGGTCAGCTTCACCAAGGGCTGCTACATCGGCCAGGAGACGGTCGCCCGCCTCCACTACAAGGGCAAGCCCAACCGCCACCTGCGCGGGCTGCGACTGAGCGCCCCGGCGCAGCCCGGCGCCGCTGTGCGGTTCGGCGAGAAAGAGGTCGGCAGGGTCGGCGGCGCCGCCATCTCTCCCGCCCTCGGCCCGATCGGGCTGGCGATCCTGCGGCGCGAGGCCGAGCCGGGCGCGACCGTCGCCATAGGTGAAGATGGCGTTACGGCCGAGGTAGTCGCCCTCCCCTTCGGTTAGATTCCGCCCGTGGGCCGTGGGAGACGGAGAGCGGCGAAGGCGATCGGCCTGTTCGGGGCGGTCGCGCTTCTGGTCGCCGGTTGCGGCGAATCCCGCCACGCCAACGAGCAGCGGCCGCAGGTCTCGACGCAGGTCAGCATCACCGTCAACGACGGCGAAGTGATCGTGCAGCCGACGAAGATCGCGATGGGCCCGGAAAAACTGCAGGAGATCCCGCAGAACCAGAAATACCCCGAGCCGCCGTTCGAGAGGGGCAAGGGGCGGCCGCTCGACGTCACCATCGTCGCCGCCAACCAGACCGCGAAAGACATCGAGCTGAAGATCCGCGGCGCCAAGGAAGCCGAATCGGGCACCGTCTTCGCCCGCAGCCCGGGCAAGTTCCAGGTCAACCTCCCGAGCGGCTCCTACACGATCTCCGCCGCCGGACTGCCGGAGGCGCGGCCCGCCCACTTGACGGTGGGCAGCTACCGCGCCTCCTCGCAGAACGACGTGCTGCTGCCTTAGCTGCTCAGCGAGCTAGCCGACGTGGATCGGGACCTGGGGTCCCTCTTCTCCGTTGAATTCCTCTTCGAACCCCTTGAGTGTGTAGTTGCCTGTGACTGTGAACGGGATGTTCTGGAAGGCCATCCCGCCACAGAGGAACGCCGGGCCGATTGTGTTCAGCGCGACGAAGTTGGCGTTGACTGTCATCAGGACGTCATTGGGCATTCCGTTGACGTTGTGGTAGATCCCGGCCGGAACGGGGCCCTGCGGGGGAACGTCGTATGTGCATGTCGAGATGTTTTCGACGTGTTTGACGGCGTTTTCGTAGACGTGGACTTCCATCTGCTGCCCCTGCGGGCAGACGAGCCGCATGTCCAGCGTCCCTGTCGTCATCGGCTGGCCTGTGGTGCCCGGCCGGCCGAACCCGAAGCGGTAGTCGCAGCCGTTGGTTGTCACTGTCGTCGGCCGGAAGTTCGGGTTCGAGCGACAGTTGTTGTAGATCGGCTTGAATGTCACCGGATCGGTCGGACCGAAGATTGTGCTGTTCAGGTCCGCTGTGGTGCATTCGACCGTGCGGGTCGGGCCCGGCCCGATGTCGAAGACGGGTCCTTCTCCCTGCTGAGCCCCTGTGATGATCGTCGGGCCTCCGAAGAAGGGTGTCAGCGCCCCTGTTTCGGCCTGTGCCGCCGACGCCATCACCGCGGTCATCGCCGCGATCGCGCAGACAGCCAAGCCGAGGGCTTTGAGCTTGCGAATCATTTGACTCTCCCTTGATTTGCCGCATCCCTTATTGGACGCAAGTAGAGAGGTAGCACCGCCGGAGCCATTACTCAAGGGATCTCATCTGATTGCCCAGGGAAGCCGCTGCAAGCGGCATTTCAGAATGCGGCTTTCCGTCTGAGCCCTTCGTCAGCCTGATCGCAATGACTATCGCGCTCGTAATCGCAGTCCTCGTCATCGCCGTCCTCGCCTACCTGCTGATCTCGCGGGAGCCGGAGCCGCTCGAGCAGCCCGACCTCACCCCCGCGATCCAGGAGGCGGCCTCCCACGCCACCGCCCAGGCGCTCTCGGAGGCGCTGCCCGGCTTCCTGCAGGCCAACAAGGAAGCGCGTGAGCTCGACGCCAAGACCGCCGAGGCGACCCTCGACAAGCGCCAGGCGGAGATCAAGAGCCTGGCCGAGCGGATCGCCGAAGGCCAGAAGAAAATCGAAGAGCAGGTTCAGCATCGAGGCGAGACCGACCTACGCACGCAGGCGCTGCTCGAACAGATGGGCCAGACGATCGGCAATCTCAACAGCGAGACCGCCGGGCTGAAGAAGGCCCTGCGCCAGCCGCAGACGCGCGGTCAGTGGGGCGAGCTGCAGCTGCGCCGCTGCGTCGAGGTGGCCGGGATGACCGAGCACGTCGACTTCGAGCTGCAGACGACGCTGCGAACCGAAGACGGGCGGCTGCGACCAGACGCGATCTTCCGGCTGCCCGAAGGGCGCAGCTTCGTCGCCGACTCGAAGGTGCCGCTGGACGCCTTCCTCGACGCCCAGGAGTGCGAGTCCGAAACCGAACGGCGCACGCACATGGACCGTCACGCGCGGCAGGCCCGCGAGCACGTGCGCAGCTTGAGCTCGAAGGACTACCAGGGGCAGTTCAATCCCGGCGAGATGCCCGACCTGGTGATCTGCTTCATCCCCAACGAGCCGGCCCTTCACGCCGCCTTCGCCGCCGACCCGGACCTCTTCAACTACGCGCTGGACCACAAGGTCCTCCTGGTCAGCCCCACCTCTTTGATCGGCCTGTTGCGGACGATGGAGCTGGGCTGGCGCCAGGAGAGGATGGTCGAGCGGGCGACGGAGATCGCCGAGGCGGCGGGAACCCTGCACACCCGCTTCTCCAAATTTCTCGGCGACTTCGACAAGATCGGCCGCGGCCTGCGCACCGCCACCGGCGCCTACGACACCGCCGTCGGCTCGATGGAACGTCGCCTGCTGCCGCAGCTACGCAAAGTCGAGGACCTCGGCGTC
>JALZHV010000129.1 GCA_030860625.1 Actinomycetota bacterium | reverse complement strand
CGCTCGGGCACGAGCAGCGCGGCCGCAAGAAGGGGCAGATGGTCGACGTGCGGCGGACGATGCGCGCCTCGCTGGAGACCGGCGGCGTGCCGCTGCGGCTGCGCTACCGGCCTAAGCGCCCGCGCCGGCCGGAGATCTACGTCCTCTGCGACGTCTCCACCTCGGTCACCTCGGCCAGCGTCTTCTTCCTCTCGGTCCTGCACGCCCTCCACGACTCGTTCCGCAAGCTGCGCAGCTTCGTCTTCATCGAGCGGATCTCCGAGGTGACCGACGTCTTCGAGCACGAGCGCGACTTCGCCGCGGTGGCGCAGCGCATCTCCAGCGAGGGCGGCGTCGCCGACATCTCCGGGTACACCGACTACGGCCGCGTCTGGCTCGAGTTCCTGACCGAGATCTCCGAAGACCTCGACCCGCGCTCGACCGTGATCGTCCTCGGCGACGCCCGCACCAACGGCCGCGAGCCCCACGCCGAGGTCTTCGCCCAGATCGCCGAAAAAGCCGGGCGCCTCTTCTGGCTCAACCCGGAGCCGAAGCTCTACTGGAACTACGGCGACTCGGTGATGGCCGCCTACGAGCGTCACTGCGACGGCGCCTTCGAGTGCTGGACGACGACTCACTTGCAGAACTTCGTCGACGTCGTCGCCGGGGCGGCGCCGGCGGCCGACTGATGCGCGCGCTCCTCCTCCGCCACGGCGAGTCGGTCCACAACGCCGCCCGCAGCGGCGAGCCCGCCCCCCACTCCGACGGCGACCTGCTGACCGAGAAGGGCCGCGAGCAGGCGCGCGCCGCCGGCGAGGGGCTGCGCGAGCTCGGGATCACGCGGCTGATGAGCAGCCCGCTGCGGCGGGCGCGGGAAACCGCGCAGGCGGTCGGCGAGGCGCTCGGTCTCGACGCCGAGGAGATCGACTACGTCGGCGAGCTGACCTCGGGCGAAACCTTCGAGGGGGCGATCGAACGGGTGCGGCGACTGAAGGCGGAGCTGGAGTCCGGCGCCGACGGCGAGCTGCCGCTGCTCGTCACCCACGGCATCTTCCTCCGCTTCTTCCTCCTCGACTCGGTCCTCGGCGACGCCTTCGAGGCGCCGATGGCGGCCGGGATCTGGAACCTCGGCTCGCACAACTGCGGCCTCTGCACCTTCGCCCACGGCGAGAGCCGCGACCCGGCCGGGAAGACGATCCCCGGCTGGACCTGCCTCACCTGGATGGAGCGGCCGTGGAGTCGGCCGTAGCGATCCGCACCACGTCGGGCGAGGGCTGCGACTGATCGGTGACGATCGCCCCCTCGGGCGGCGCCACCGGTCCCTCCAGCAGCGGGTCGTCGGTCTCCCGCATCCAGGCCTCGAGCCGCTCCCGCATCTCGGCCAGGACCGGAGCGTGGGCGGGGTCGTAGGCGAGGTTGCGGCCCTCCTGCGGGTCGAGCGTGAGGTCGTAGAGCTGCTCCTCGGGCACCACCTGCTCGCCCCACCCCGCCTCGACCAGGAGGTCCTTGGTGGCGCTGTCGTCGCAGTTGCCGAGCACCGGATGCGGGTATTCGTCAAATCTCCTTATGTACTTCCAGCGCTCGGTCCGGACGGCCCGGTGGGGCTGGTAGGCGGCGTGGTAGGTCGTCTCGGTGAAGATCGCGTCGTGGAGGCGGTCGACCTCCCCCCGCACTAGCGGCATCAGCGACTTCCCCTGCAGCCACTCGGGCTCCTCGACCCCCGCCAGCTCGCAGAGGGTCGGGTAGACGTCGAGGTGGCTGACCGGCGCGTCGACCACCTTGCCGCCGCTGAAGCCGGGGCCGCGCATGATCATCATCACCCCGGTGCCGCGGTCGAACAGGGTCGCCTTGGCGCCGGGGAAGGCGATGCCGTGGTCGGTGGTGCAGAGCACGAGCGTGTTCTCGACCAGTCCGTGGTCGTGCAGCGCGTGAAGGACGGCGCCGATCCCCTGGTCGAGCGAGCGGGCGCTGGCCTTGAAGGCGGCCATGTCGCGCCGGGTCGCCGGCGTGTCGGGCAGGTTGGGGGGCGGCTGCGAATAGAGCGTGTCGCGGACCGAGGTCGGGGCAGAGAAATCACGGTGGGTCTCGAAGAACCCGACCGACATGAACCACGGCTCCTCGGGCGCGTCGGCCAGCGCTTTGATCGTCAGCGGCGCCACGAAGGAGGCGTGGGTGGAGTCGACCGGGACGACTTCGTCGTAGCCGATTTCCCCGGGGTCGATCGAGACATGCTGTTCGCCGATCAGGATCGAGCGGTAGCCGGCCTTGCGCAGGGTGTGGACCCAGTGCTGTCCGTAGTCGTTCAGCTTCCAGCCGCGGTGGGCGAGCCCGAGCATCCCGTTGTTGTGGCAGTAGAGCCCGGTGAGGAGGCTGGCGCGGCTGCCCGAGCAGGTCGGCGCGGCGCAGAAGGCCTCGCGGAACAGCACCCCCTGGTCGGCCAGCATCTGGATGTTCGGCGTCGGCACCTGGAAGCCGTAGGGCTGGACGTAGCGGCCGGTGTCGTGGGAGTGGATGTAGAGGATGTTGGGCGGCTGCGGCACGTCTTCCCAGGTTACCGAGGCCCGCCTGTTTACTATCTTGTTGACCAGGATAGTTAGGAACTCTATGCCAGGCCAGAAGCCAGACCAGAAGAAACCTGATCGAGCCAAACCCAGTCGCTCCTACCTCGTCTGCGCTACCCCCCGCAGCGGCAGCACCCTCGTCTGCCACGCCCTCGAGGAAACCGGCGTCGCCGGCCGCCCCGAGGAGTACTTCGAGGCGCTGCGCCACTCAGGCCGCCCCCGCCGGCCGGAGGAATACTTCCTCGGCGTCGAGGACCAGTCGATCCGCGACCACCTCGGCGAGCGCAGCGTCGGCAACGACCCCCAGCCCCGCTCCCCGCTCTGGAGCCGCGCCGCCTACGACCGCTACCTCGAATGGGCCTTCGAGGCCGGCACCACCGACAACGGCGTCTTCGGGGCGAAGCTGATGTGGGGCTACTTCGGCGAGTTCGTCAGCCTCCTGCGCAACATCCCCGCCTACCGGGACGTGCCGCTGGCCGAACTCCTCCCCACCGTCTTTCCCGACCTCACCTTCGTCCGCGTCGTCCGCGCCAACAAGGTGCGCCAGGCGGTCTCGCTCTGGAAGGCGGTGCAGACGGCGACCTGGCGCGAAGACAACGCGGGCGCCGATGCCGGTTCGGTCGAAGGCAACGGCGCCGCCTACCAGAGCTTCATCGAGGAGCACCGGCCGCAGCTGCGCTTCCACTACCGGGCGATCGACCACCTGCTCGAAGGGCTGCTGCGCGAAGAGGCCTCCTGGGACGCCTTCTTCGAGCACTCCGGCATCAAGCCGATCCTCGTCCTCTACGAGAACTTCGCCGCCGACTACGAGACCAGCACCCTCAACCTCCTCGAGCGCCTCGACCTCACCTGCGCCGACGACTTCGAGTTCGAGCCCCGGATGAAGCGCCAGTCCGACCGGATCAACGACGACTGGACCAAGCGCTACAGCGAGCTGCGGTTAGGCCGGGACTTCGACCTGGACCCCGTCCCGGTCGAGAAGGTCCGCTAGCGCGCGACCCAGGCGTCCGGGGCGGCGGTCAGCTCCTCGACCCCGCTCGGCAGCTCGCCGGAGACGAGGTCGGCGAGGGTGACCTCCTCGAGCACGGCGCGGAGGCTGGCGCGGACGGCGATCCAGACCTTCTGCAGGTGCTCGGAGTTGCCGCGGTATTCGATGTCCTCGGGCGGGGTCGACTGCACGTGGGCGATCGGTCCCTCGACGGCGCGGACGATCTCGGCGACCGTCACCTCGTCGGCGGGGCGGGCGAGCCAGTAGCCGCCCTTGGCGCCGCGGCGGGCGCGGACGATGCCGTGGTGCTTGAGCTCGAGCAGGATGTGCTCGAGGAACTGGAGGGGGATGTCCTGGGCGTCGGCGAGGCGCTCGCCCTTGACCGGCCCCTCGTCCCCCGCGGCGGCAAGCTCGGCAGCGGCCCGCACCGCGTAGTCGGCCTTCGCGGAAACTCGCATGCAACTAGTTAATCAGTCAGCCGATCACGTCAGGCGCGAGATCGTCGGAGCGGTCACGCGCTTGCTGCTCGGCCGCCGCTTCCCGCTGCATCCGCCGCTCGTTCCACCAGCGCGGGAACCAGATCAGGAGCAGGAGGCCGATGCCGGCGACGACGGCCGCGATCGGCCAGACCACCGGGTCGCCCTTCTGCACGGTGACGAGGCCGGAGGCGATGAGGACGACGCCGAGCGCCGTGCGCAGGAACCCGGTCGGGGCGCGGTTGGCGAAGTGGGAGCCGACGACGACGCCGGGCACCGATCCGAGCAGGATGTTCCCGGCCAGGACGAAGTCGACGTTGCCGCCCACCCAGTGGGCGACGCCGGCCGCCCAGAGCAGGATCGCGGCGTGGAAGACGTCGGTGCCGACGACTTTCACCGGGGTCAGGCGGAAGACGGCGATCAGCAGGATCGCGATCACCGTGCCCGAGCCGGCCGAGGTGATCCCGATCACGAAGCCGGTGGCGACGCCGATCGAGACCGCGGCGATCTTGTGGCGGCGCTGCAGCTCGAAGCCGTCGCGCTCTTCGATCAGGTCGCTGAGGATCAGCGCTCGCGCCAGGGTGATGATCCCGACCATCAGGAGGGTGCCGCCGAGCAGCGCGTAGACAACCGACTCGAGCTCTTCTTCGCCGATCTTGCTCTGCAGGATCGAGATCGCCCAGACCCCGACCACCGCGGCCGGGACGCTGCCGGCGGCGAGCCAGTAGGACAGCTTGAGGTTGACCGTGCCCATTTTCAGGTGGCGCCAACCGCCCACCGTCTTGGTCACCGCCGCGTAGAAGATGTCGGTGCCGATCGCCGTCACCGGCTTGACGCCGAACAGGAAGATCAAGAGCGGCGTCATCAGGGTTCCGCCGCCCATGCCGGTCATGCCGACCATCGCTCCGATGCCGAAGCCGAAAATGATTATTGCCGGGTCCATCTTGGGTTCCGCACGGTGCTGATTTCGACTTTCCTGACCTTCTTGGTCAGGAGTGCGGAGTGCGGCAGGATACCAGGATGAAGGTCGAGATTGGCAGCAACGCGATCGCGTTGCGAGGGGTGGAGCACGCCTACGGCGACCTGCGCACGCTCGAGGCGATCGACCTCGAGCTGCCGCCGGGCGGGGTGATCGGGCTGGTCGGCCCCTCCGGCTGCGGCAAGTCGACGCTGCTGGAGCTGGTCTGCGGCCTGCGCGAGCAGAGCGCCGGCACGATCGAGGTCGAAGGCAGGGTGGCGGCGCGGGAGCGGCTCGCCCGCTGCGCCTACATGCCCCAGCGCGACCTCCTCCTCCCCTGGTACTCGGCCCTCGACAACGCCGCCCTCGGCCTGCGCAACCAGGGCATGCC
>JALZHV010000413.1 GCA_030860625.1 Actinomycetota bacterium | reverse complement strand
TCCGCTTCGTCCAGGCGGGCTCGGAGGTCTCAGCGCTGCTCGGTCGGATGCCGTCCGCGGTCGGCTACCAGCCGACCCTGGAGACCGAGATGGGCGGCCTGCAGGAGCGGATCACCTCGACCGACCGCGGCTCGGTGACCTCGATCCAGGCGGTCTACGTCCCCGCCGACGACTACACCGACCCGGCCCCGGCGTCGGTGTTCGCCCACCTCAACGCGACCACGGCGCTCTCGCGGTCGATCTCCGAGAAAGGGATCTACCCGGCGGTCGACCCGCTCGACTCGACCTCGACGATCCTCAAGCCCGACGTCGTCGGCGACGAGCACTACCGCACCGCCACCGACGTCCAGGAGGTCCTGCAGCGCTACAAGGAGCTCCAGGACATCATCGCCATCCTCGGCATCGACGAGCTCTCCGACGAGGACCGGCAGACGGTCTCCCGCGCCCGCAAGATCGAGCGCTTCCTCTCGCAGCCGTTCTTCGTCGCCGAACAGTTCACCGGCCGCAGCGGCGAGTACGTGCCGGTCGCCGAGACCGTGCGCGGCTTCCGCGAGATCCTCGACGGCCAGCACGACGACCTGCCCGAGGGCGCCTTCTACATGCAGGGCTCGATCGACCAGGTTCTCGAGAACGCCAAAGCCGGCGCCGCGGCGTAGGGGATAACGCATGGCGGCGGAGCGCATGGTCGATGTCGAAATCCTCACCCCGGAGGGCGAGGTCTGGAGCGGTGAAGCGCGCCAGGTCTCGACCCGCACCGAGGTCGGCGAAATCGGCATCCTCGCCAACCACGCGCCGGTGCTGGCGGCGCTGCGGCCGACCGAGCTCCGCCTCCACCTCTCCGAGACCGAGACCAAACGCTGGGCCCAGGCCCACGGCTGGCTGCAGGTCTACGGCAACCGCGCCCGGCTCCTGCTCGAGGAGGCGATCCCGCCGGAGGACCTCGACACCGGCACGCTGAAAGAGCAGCTTTCCGACGCCGAACAGCGGCTCTCGGAGAGCGAGGAGGGGAGCGCCGACTACGCGCGGGCGCAGAAAGACCGCGACCGCGCCGAAGCATTTCTCTCGATTGCTGGGGGATGAGGCGGGTCGGGCGCCCCTCTCCCAGAGGCCGTTGCGCAGCTGATCGCGGTCTAGGGCGCAGTCGTGGTCTCAGGAGCCTCTGGGAGAGGGGCGCCCAACCCGCGCCGCACCGGCATTCTCTTTCTGTGGTTCTTTTGTCGTCTATGTCGTTACTAAGGAACCGGGCAACTCGATTTGGAGTTGGGGATGCCTGACGAGATCGTGGCGTTGGCTCAGCGGTTGATCTCTTACGAGACCTGCGATCCGGAGGGGATCTCCGAGGCGGCGGGGTTCGTCAAAGGGTGGCTGGAGGCGCGGGGGATCGAGGCGCAGCAGGACGAGGTCCGCGGGCTGCCGGTGGTCAAGGCCGAGGTCGGGCCGGAGGGGGCGCCGACGGTGGTCCTGCACGGGCACCTCGACGTCGTCCCCGCCTTCCCCGACCAGTTCGAACCGAAGGTCGAGGGCGACCGGCTCTACGGGCGCGGCACCTACGACATGAAGGGCGCGATCGCGGCGATGCTGCTGGTCACGGCGGCGATGCGCGAGCAGGACCGGGTCCGGGTGCGGCTCGGGATCGTCGGCGACGAGGAGTCCGAGGAGGAGTCCGAGCGCGGCTCCGACCACCTTGTCGACACCGGCTTCACCGGGGACTTCGCGATCACCGGCGAGCCCACCGACCTCCACATCGGGATCGAGGCCAAGGGCGTGCTGGCCCTGCGCCTGGAGGTGGAGGGCACCGCCGCCCACGGCGCCACCCCGTGGCTGGGCGAGAACGCCGTCCTCAACGCGATCGACGTTTTCCGCAGTATCGAGTCGCTACCGTTTGCCCGGCACAGCTCCGAGCTGTTCGACCGCCCCTCGATCAACCTAGGCCGGATCGTGGGCGGCGACGCGCTCAACAAGGTTCCCGACCGATGCGTGATCGACGTCGACATCCGCTACCTGCCGGACCAGGACCCGGCCGAGATCCTCGCGCAGGTGCGGGAGATCCCTGGCGCCACGGCGGCGGCGCTG
>JALZHV010000128.1 GCA_030860625.1 Actinomycetota bacterium | reverse complement strand
CCGCCGAGCTCCGTCCCAGCGGCCGTCGCCACAGCAAGGAGCGCGACGCCCG
The DNA here is from genome assembly GCA_030860625.1 of Actinomycetota bacterium. Classification (GTDB taxonomy): domain Bacteria; phylum Actinomycetota; class Thermoleophilia; order Solirubrobacterales; family 70-9; genus VAYN01. Next base: position 5,327 of record JALZHV010000128.1, on the reverse strand, counting down.
CGCCGTCCGCCACCACTACGACGTCTCCAACGAGTTCTTCGAGCTCTTCCTCGGGCCGACGATGGTCTACAGCTGCGCGATCTGGCGCGACGGCGAGATGAAGACGCTGGAGGAGGCGCAGGAGGAGAAGCTCGACACGGTGGCGCGGAAGCTGGCGATCAAGGAGGGCGAGCGCGTCCTCGACGTCGGCTGCGGCTGGGGCGGCTTCCCTCTCTGGGCGGCGACCAAGTACGGAGCGAACGTCGTTGGCATCACCCTCTCGCCGCCGCAGGCCGAAAAGGCGCGGCAGCGGGCCGAGGAGGCCGGCGTCGCCGACCGCGTCGAGATTCGCGTCATGGACTACCGCGACCTCGCCGGCACCGGCGAGAAGTTCGACGCGATCGCCAGCATCGGCATGGTCGAGCACGTCGGCTCGGCCAACATCGATCTCTACGCGGAGACCCTCGCGGGCCTGCTCGACTCCGGCGGCCGCCTGCTCAACCACGGCATCACCCGCCTCCGCCACACCGACCCCGAGGCCGGCCCCTTCTCCGAGCGCTACGTCTTCCCCGACGCCGCCCCCCTCCACCTCTCCCGCAACCTCCTCGCGCTGGAACGGGCCGGCTTCACCGTCCACCACGTCGAGGACTTCGGTCCCGACTACGCGAAGACGCTGCGCCACTGGGCCGAGAACCTCGACGCCAACATCGACGAGGGAACCCGCCTCGCCGGCGAGGAGCGAATGCGCGTCTGGCGCCTCTACCTGCGGATAGCGAGGAACGGCTTCGAGTCCGGCTTCCTCAACATCTACCAAGCGCGCTGCAGCAAGGCTTAGGCCGGGAACCCGGCGGTCACGTCCTCGATCGCCCAGTCGGCACCGGCCTCTTCGAGATCCGCTACGGAGTACTTGCCGGTGGCGACGCCGACTATGCGGATGCCGGCGCCGTGGCAGGCTTTGACGTCGCGGGGGGTGTCGCCGACGGCGATCGTGGTGGCGGGGTCGAGGTCCTTGCCGGCGACCTGGTCGCCACGCTCGAGGGCCTTCTTGGTCAGCTCGGTGCGGTCACTGGAATCGGAGCCGTAGCCGCCGAAGGCGAAGAAGCGGTTGAGGTCGCCGCGGGCGAGCTTGATGTGGGCGGCGGCTTCGATGTTGCCGGTGACGAGGCCGAGCAGGACGCCTTCGCCGGCCAGGCGCGGCAGCAGCTCTTCGATCCCCGGCATCACCCGGTAGCCCTGCGACTCCGTCACCGCGTCCTGCAGGTGGGACAGGTAGCCGGCGATCGCTTCGGCCCGCTCGGCCGCCGTGCCCTCGCGCCCGATCACCTCGCGGAAAACGATCGCGGCGATTTCCGGATCGGTCATCCCCGCGTGCGTGTGCTCGTCGATGTCAGCGTCCACCCCGTGCATCTCCCGAAACGCCCGCTGCCAGGCCACCGCCCCGGCGCCACCGGTGACGAGCAAGGTGCCGTCGATATCGAAGAGGACCGCCTCCACCTGGCTCATCAGTGCTCAGTGTCCAGAAGATCGCGCTGGCTCAGCGTGTAGAGCAACGCCAGGGACGGGAGGACGAGGACGGCGGCGATGGCGAAGACGATGAGGACGATGGTGAGGGTCGGGTCGGGGGCGGCGGCCTCGTTGATGCGGAGGCTGATCGGCAGCAGGTACGGGAACTGGGCGACGCCCCAACCCCAGATCACCGCGACGACGGCGGCGCCGGCGAGAGGGCGCAGGGGGCGGCGGCCACCGCGGACGAGGACGGCGAGCGCCCCGGCGCCGCAGAGGAGCGAGAGCGCCACCAACGGCAGGCCCTCGCTGAGCAGGCGGTTGTAGATGTGGCTGGCTTCCGAGTTGAGGACGAAGAGGCCGACGATCGCCAGGGTACCGGCCACTATGGCCGCTCCAAGGGCGCGGCGCTCGAAGTAACGCTCCATCTCCGCCTCGCCGGCTCGGCGGGCGTCGCCGACGAGGAAGACCGCCGCCAGGTAGGCGCCGCTGACGACGAAGAGCGCGCCGACCAAGAGCGGCAGCGGCTGCAGCCAGGAGGCGAAGGCGTCGCCGTTGCCCTCGGCCGGGACGTTGCCGGCGGCGATCGCGCCGACCACCGTGCCCATGAAGAACGGCGTCAGCAGCGAGGAGATCGCAAAGATGGCGCCGGCGGCGCGGCGACCGGAAAGGCCCTCGATCGACTTGCGGAAGGCGAAGCCGGAACCGCGGAGGACGATCCCGAAGGCGGCGACGGTCAGCGGCACGTAGAGGGTCGTCATCACCGCGGCGAAGGCCGAGGGGAAGGCGGTCCAGAGGACGACGAGGCAGAAGATCAGCCAGACGTGGTTCGCCTCCCAGACCGGGGTCAACGAGCGCTGGATCGTCGCCCGCGGCCGCTCCCCCCGCTCGGCGCCGCCGGCGACGAGGTCCCAGAAGCCGCCGCCGAAATCGGCGCCGCCGAAGACCGCGTAGAAGGTGACGCCGACCCAGAGGATCGCCGCCGCCGCGTCGGCCAGGCTCATAACTCACCCTCCCGCGGCGCATAGGGGGTGCCGGTCTCCGGCTCGGCTCCCGACTCGCGCCAGCGACGCGACATGGCGCGGAGGACGCCGATCGTGATCGCGGTCAGGGCGGCGTAGATCGCCATCACCAGGGCGAAGGTGAACCAGATCCCGTCGGCCTGCGTCACCGCTTCGGAGGTGCGCATGTGCTGGTAGACGATCCAGGGCTGGCGGCCGACCTCGGTGACGATCCAGCCGCACCAGAGCGCCACGATCGCGGCGACGCCGGTGACCGAGACGGCGCGCAGGAACCAGGGCGTGGCGGGGATGTCGCGCCGTCGCCACCAGGAGAAGGCGAACCAGAGCGCGAGCGCGAAGAGGCCGGTTCCGATCCCGACCATCGTGTCGAAGGAGAGGTGGAGCAGCGTCTTCGCGGGCGGGTGTTCGTCGGGGGGAATGTCGTTGAGGCCCGTCACCTCGGTGTCGACGCTCCAGCCGACCAGGAACGAGTTCAGGTCCGGGATCGCGATCCCGTACTTCGGCCCCTCGTCGGTGCAGACGCCGCCGACGTACTCGTCCTGGTGGGTATCGGTCTCCTGGATGCACTCCATCGCCGCGAACTTGGCCGGCTGGTCGGCGGCCACCTCGCGGGCGGCGATGTCGCCGACGAAGAGCTGGACCGGCGTCACCAAGCAGGCGATCGTCAGCGGGATCAGGAGGCCCAGGCGGTGGACCCGGTCGCGCCGCCCTTTCAGCATCCCGACCGCGTAGATCGAGGCGACGAGGAAGCCGGCGACCATGTAGGCGGCGAGCAGCATGTGGGCGACCTCGTAGCCGGTCGCGGGGTTGAGCAAGACCTTCAGCGGCTCGACGTCGACCACCTTGCCGGCGGCGTTCAGCGTGAAGCCCTGCGGCTGGTTCATCCAGGCGTTGGCGGAGACCACCGCGAAGGCGCCCCCGATCCCGGTCAGGACCATCGGCACCCCCGACCAGAAGTGGGCCCAGCCGCCGAGCCGCTTCCAGCCGTAGATGTAGACGGCGAGGAAGATCGCCTCGAGGAAGAAGAAGATCCCCTCGATCGCGAAGGCGACCCCGAAGGCGGCGCCGAAGCGGTCCATGAACTCGGGCCACAAGAGCCCGAACTCGAAGCTGAGCAGGGTGCCGCTGACGGCGCCGACGGCGAAGGTGACCGCCATCGCTTTCGACCAACGCCGCGCCAGCTCCATCGCGTCGGCGTCGCCGCGCTTCAGCCCGAGGAAGTTGGCGGTGAGGATCGTCGCCGGCAGCGCCACGCCGAGGCAGGCGAAGACGATGTGGAAGCCGAGCGTGAACGCCATCTGGTTCCGCGCGGCGAGGAGATTCGACGACTCCGCGAGCGGGAGAACGTCGAAGGGAGACATGGCTACTTCCGGTCCCTCCGGTAGCGGCGGATCAGCGCGTTGGTGGAGCTGTCGTGGCCGAGCTCCGGCTCCTCGGCGGACTCGAGCTCGGGGATGATCGCCTTGGCCAGGACCTTGCCCAGCTCCACTCCCCACTGGTCGAAGGAGTCGATCCCCCAGATCGCGCCCTGGACGAAGACGCTGTGCTCGTAGAGGGCGACCAGCGCGCCTAGCGTGTGCGGCGTCAGCCGCTCGGCGAGGATCGTGTTCGAGGGGCGGTTGCCCTCCATCACCCGGTGCGGCACGACCTCCTCCGGCGTCCCCTCCGCCCGCACCTGCTCCTCCGTTTTGCCGAAGGCGAGCGCTTCGCCCTGGGCGAAGACGTTCGACATCAGCAGGTCGTGGTGGCGGCCGAGCGGGTTGAGCGAGTTGGCGAAGCCGATGAAGTCGCAGGGAATCAGGCGCGTCCCCTGGTGGATCAGCTGGTAGAAGCTGTGCTGGCCGTTGGTCCCCGGCTCGCCCCAGTAGATCGCGCCGGTGTCGTAATCGACGTGGGCGCCGTCGAGGGTGACGTGCTTGCCGTTCGACTCCATCGTCAGCTGCTGCAGGTAGGCGGGGAAGCGGTGCAGGTACTGGTCGTAGGGCAGGACCGCGCAGGTCTGGGCGCCGAAGAAGTCCGCGTACCAGACGGCCAGCAAGCCCATCAGCGCCGGCAGGTTGCGCTCCAGCGGCGCGGTGCGGAAGTGCTCGTCGATCGCGTGGAAGCCGGCGAGCATCTCGCGGAAGCCCTCGGGCCCGATCGCCAGCATCGTCGAGAGCCCGATCGCCGAGTCCATCGAGTAGCGCCCGCCGACCCACTCCCAGAAGCCGAACATGTTCTCGGTGTCGATCCCGAACTTCGAGACCTCCTCGGCGTTGGTCGAGACGGCGACGAAGTGCTTGGCGACCGCGGCCTCGTCGCCCCCCAGACCGGCCAGCGCCCACTCGCGCGCGGTCCGCGCGTTGGTCATCGTCTCCAGCGTCGTGAAGGTCTTCGAGGAGATCACGAAGAGCGTCTCCTCGGGGTCGAGGTCCCGCGTCGCCTCGGCGAAGTCGGTGCCGTCGACGTTGGAGACGAAGCGGAAGGTCAGCGACCGGTCGCTGTAGTGCCGGAGCGCCTCGTAGGCCATGACCGGGCCGAGGTCGGAGCCGCCGATGCCGACGTTGATGACGTTGCGGATGCGCCGGCCGGTGTGGCCGGTCCAGGCGCCGCCGCGGACGCGGTCGGCGAAGTCGGCCATGCGGTCGAGCACGGCGTGGACCGGCGGCACCACGTCCTGGCCGTCCACGACCAGCGACCGCCCCCGTGGCAGGCGCAGGGCGACGTGCAGGACGGCGCGGTTCTCGGTCGTGTTGATCCGTTCGCCCGCGAACATGCGGTCCCGCCAGGCCTCGACCCCGGTCGCCCGCGCCAGCGCCACGAGGAGGCCGATCGTCTCCCCGG
>JALZHV010000412.1 GCA_030860625.1 Actinomycetota bacterium | reverse complement strand
TCGCGATGAACACGACCTGCGAGAGGTCGAGCTCGACGTCGAGGTAGTGGTCGCGGAACGAGTGGTTCTGCGCCGGGTCGAGCACCTCGAGCAGGGCCGCGGAGGGGTCGCCGCGCCAGTCGGCGCCGACCTTGTCGACCTCGTCGAGGAGGATCACCGGGTTCATCGTCCCGGCGTCGCGCAGGGCGCGGACGATCCGCCCGGGGAGAGCGCCGATGTAGGTGCGGCGGTGGCCGCGGATCTCCGCCTCGTCGCGGACGCCGCCGAGGCTGATGCGAACGAACTCGCGTCCCAGCGCCCGGGCGATCGACTCGCCGATCGAGGTCTTGCCGGTGCCGGGAGGCCCGACCAGGGTGAGGATCGCGCCGTTGGCGCGGCCGTCGTCCTCGATCCCGCGCTCCTCGCGCAGCTTGCGCACGGCGATGAACTCGGCGATCCGCTTCTTCACGTCCTCCAAGCCCGCGTGGTCGGCGTCGAGGACCTCGCGGGTGTGGGCCGGGTCGAGCCGCTCCTCGGAGCGCTCGCTCCACGGCACCGCGATCAGCCAGTCGAGGTAGCTGCGGATCATCGAGCTCTCCGGCGACTGCTCGCCCTGGCGCTCCAGCCGCCGCAGCTCCTTCCCGGCCTGCTCGGCGACCGCCTCCGGCATCCCCGCCTCGGCGATCTTGCGCTCGTACTCGGCAATCAAGTCGGCTTCGTCTTCGCCCAGCTCCTTGCGGATCGACTCCATCTGTTTGCGCAGGAAGTAATCGCGCTGCTGTTTCTGGGCGCCGGACTCGACGTCGTCGCGGATCTTGCTGCGCACCTGCAGCTCGGTCAGGCGCTCGCGCTGCAGCTCGACCGCCAACTCGAGGCGGGCGGTGACGTCGATCGTCTCCAGCAGCCGCAGCTTGCCCTCGTTGGGGATGTCGGGGGAGAGGCCGGAGGTGTCGGCCAGCGCGCCGGGCTCGTCGATCGAGCGCAGGAAGGCGGCGATGCGGCCGTCGTCGCCGCGGTGCTCGAGGATCTCCTCGACCACGGCGCGGTATTCGGTCGTCAGCTCGCGCGTGTGCTCGTCGTCGGGGTGGCCGTCGCGGATCTCCTGCACCTCGACGCGCAGGGAGTCGCCCTCGCCCGCCTGGGCGGAGCCGGCGATCAGCCCGCGGTGGAGGCCGACGACGGTGGCGACGGGGCGGCCGCGGCGGGAGAGCCCGGTCTCGATCACCTCGGCGAGAACGCCGACGCGCCCGTACTCGCCGTCGCGGCGCGGGATCAGGAAGACGCGCTCCTCCTCGCCGACGTCGATCGGCAGGGTCGCGGTCACGGTCGGGAAGACGATCGCCTCATCAAGCGGAATCAGGAGATAGGTCATAAGAAGATCCACTTTCTGTAGTTAGTCTTCAACCAGGATAGCGCGGCGCTGTCGTCGGCTTGCGGGTACGGTCCCCTGTGTGAGCATGGTCAAAGCGCAGATCACGGTCTCGGCGGACGGCTTCGTCGCCGGGCCGAACCAGAGCGAGGAGCACCCGATGGGCGAAGGCGCCCAGGCGATGCACGACTGGGCCTTCGAGACCGCCTACTTCCAGGAGATCCACGGGAGGGGAGGGGGAGAGCGCAACATCAGCGACCAGGTCGTCAGGGAAGCGAGCGAAGGCGTCGGCGCCGAGATCATGGGCCGCAACATGTTCGGGCCCATTCGCGGCCCCTGGACCGAGCCGCTGTGGAACGGCTGGTGGGGCGACGACCCGCCCTTCCGCTTCCCGGTCTTCGTCCTCACCCACTACGAGCGCGAGCCGCTGACCCTCGGCGAGACCACCTTCCACTTCGTCACCGAGGGCCCGGAGCGCGCGATCGAGCTGGCCCTCGAGGCCGCCGGCGGCAAGGACGTCGCGATCGGCGGCGGCGCCCAGGCGATCCAGGAATGCCTCCGCACCGGCCGCGTCGACGAGCTGCTGCTGCACCAGGTGCCGAACCTGCTCGGCGGCGGCGCCCGCCTCTTCGAGGGCATCGGCCCTGAGCTGAAGCTCGAGCAGACCCGGGTCGTCGAGGCGCCCGGCGTCGCCCACCTCTTCTACCGCGTCCGGCGCTAGTCGCCGCGGGGGGG
>JALZHV010000127.1 GCA_030860625.1 Actinomycetota bacterium | reverse complement strand
CAGCAGCGCCACGGCGAAGGCCACGGCCCCGCGCCCTCTCACGCCGGCCTCAGACCTTGAGGAAGCGGCGCAGCGTCACGCCCGACCCGATCGTCGAGACGAGGATCGCCGCCCCGAAGAGGATCGCGATCAGCAGCGGGAAGCCCAGCGTCGAGTTGTTCTGCGCCGCGAGGAGGTTGATCGAGTCGCTGAGGGGGTCGACGATCGTGATCTTGCCCAGCCACAGGATCAGTATTGCCAGCAAACCGCCGGCGAAACCGACGACCACGCCCTCGATCATGAACGGCCAGCGGATGAACCAGCGGGTGGCGCCGACCAGGCGCATCACCTCGACCTCACGGCGGCGGGTGTAGATCGAGAGCCGAATGGTGTTTCCGACCAGCATCAGCGAGGCGAGGATCAAGAGCGCCGTGATCACCGTGAGGATGATCTTCAGGGCGCTCGTCACCTCCTCGATCTTCTTCGAGGACTCCTGGCGGTCGAACGGTTTTTCGATGATCGGCGAGAACGCTTTGCCCTCCGGCCCGTTCGGGAAGACCGTGGCGCGGATCCCCGGCAGGTTGGCGGCATCGTCGGCCTTGACTTCGAAGCTGTTGGGCAGCGGGTTGGTGTGGAGCTGTTCGAGGATCGAGTCGTCCTTGAGGTCTTCCTCCAGCGTTTTCAGCGCCTCGGCTTTGCTGATGAAGGTGACTTCGGCGACGTGCGGGATCCCTTCCAGCTTCCCGCGCAGGGCGTTCATTTCCGGCTTGGTCGCGTCCGGGTAGAGCGCGTACTGGACGTTGAGCTGGTCGCGGACTTCCTCGCTCTTGCCCTGGGCGGTCTGGAAGATCGGGATCAGCATCCCGAGCAGGACGACGGTGACGACCGTGGTCACGATCGCGGCCAGGGTCGGGGCGCCGTTGCGGCGCAGCGCGCGCAGGGCCTCCTGGAAGAAGAAGACGATCCGGCCCATCTAGCTCAGGCCCTCGTGGTCGGCGTGCCCGTTGGTCTGGGTCTCGCCCTCGGCGCCGACCCCCATCCCGGCCCGCATCCGCAGGCCGAATTCGGTCGTCGACTCCTCGGTGTAACCGCCCGAGACCTCGTCGCGGACGACGCGGCCCTCGTAGAGCTCGATCACGCGGCGGCGCATGTTGTCGACCATCTCGCGGTCGTGGGTGACGACGAGGACGGTCGTGCCGGTCTTGTTGATCCGGTAGAGCAGCTGCATGATCCCGATCGAGGTGACCGGGTCGAGGTTTCCGCTCGGCTCGTCGGCCAGCAGCAGCGGCGGGTGGTTGACGAAGGCGCGCGCCACCGAGACGCGCTGCTGCTCGCCGCCGGAGAGCTGGTCGGGGTAGCTGTGGAGCTTGGTCGAGAGGCCGACCAGGCGCAGGGTCGCCGGCACCTGCTCGCGGATTTCGGCGCGGCTGGCGCCGATCACCTGCAGCGCGTAGGCGACGTTGTCGTAGACGGTGCGGTTGGGCAGGAGCTTGAAGTCCTGGAAGACGGTGCCGATGTTGCGGCGCAGCTGCGGGATCTTCTTCTCCGGCAGCTGACCGATGTCCCGCCCGGCGATCTTGACCGCGCCTTCGGTGGCGGCCAGCTCCCGGATCAGCATCTTGATCAGGGTCGACTTGCCGCAGCCGGTCGGGCCAACCAAGAAGACGAACTCACCGCGGCCGATCGACAGCGAGACCCGGTCCAGGGCCATGTGGCCGCCCGGATAGACCTTGGTGACGTCGTTCAGCTCGATGATCGGAGCGCGGCGGCCGCGAGGGCGCCGCGGCTCCTCAGGGCCGCGATTTCTGTTCTTCGATCTGCGCATGCGTGGGTGCCTTCTGCAAGGACAGAGTGGCTCCTTCGCCTCCCCGACCCTGCAAGAAAGCGCCCACGCACACGATCTTTCAGGGGCCCCCTCCTAGCCGACGCCGAACTGGATCCCCATTCCTTCGACCTCGGCTTTCAGTGTGCTGACGCCCCCGTAGCTGCCGTTGGCGTAGATCCCCGGGCCGGGGCAGCCGTTGTCGAGGCCGTAGACGATTTCGCCGAGGCTGAAGTCGACTTTGACGTCTTTGGCCGCTCCTGTCTGGTTTGTGTAGGTGAGCGCGTTGAGACCCGCCTGGCCGGGGACTGTCAGGTGGCAGACCGGGTTGCTTGTGATTTCGAAGTCGATCGCGTTGCCCTGGGGACAGACGATGTCCATCGACCCCGCGACCGCGTCTTCGCCCAGTGTGTTGCCGGCGTGCATGAGGAAGTCGCAGCCGTTGTTGCTGACGTGCACTTCTTTGCCGGCGATCGAGCAGCTTGTGCCGTAGGTCGGCGCCACTGTCATTTCCGACGACACTTCCATCACTTTCGAGTGGAAGGTCGGCGCGCATTCCATCGTGCCGATGTTCGTCGTCAGTTCGTGCGACCCGATCGCGGCGCCTGTGATTGTCGCCGGGAAGGCGGCCGGTGTGAAGAATCCGGCTTGGGCGCCCGAGGCGCCGACCGCGCTGGTCGCGACGATCGCCAGCAGGGCCAGGCCGAGCAGCCTGAGTTGCCGAGACATATTCATTTCCCTCTCCCTTGGTTGGTTCTTTTCCCGCTTCCAACCTCAGCCTGCCGCACGCGGCAGGTTTGTTCAAGGGAACTTGAGCGATACCTAGCCGATCGCGACCATGCGCTCGATCGGGATCTTCGCCCGCTCGGCGATCTCCGGCGGGACGCTGACCTCGTGCTTCATCTCGAGCAGGGAGTCGCGCAGCTTCGGCAGCGTGATCATCTTCATGTAGCTGCAGAAGGCCATCCGGTTGGCTTCGATCAGGTTCGCCTTCGGCGCCGCCTGCTGCAGCGGGTAGAGCATCCCGTTCTCGGTGGCGACGATGAACTCGCCCTCCGGGTTTGCTTCGACGTGCTGCTGCATCCCCGAAGTGGAGAGCATGTGGACGCCCTCGGCCTCGATGTCGCCGGAGGCGACGTACTCCATCGCCTGCGTCGAGCAGCCGCACTCGGGGTGGATGAGGAATTCCGCGTTCGGGTTCTCGGCGCGGGTGCGGGTGATGTCGTCGGGGCGGATGCCGGCGTGGACGTGGCACTCGCCGTCCCAGATGTGGAAGCGGGCGCGGCGCGCGGGGTCTTCGGCCACACCGGTCTCGCGCTCGACGAAGGCGCCGAGCCACATGTCGGGGCCGAAGAGGATCTCGGTCTCGGGGCCGTGCTCGGCCCAGATGTGTTCGACGACCTTGACCGCGTTCGAGGAGGTGACGCAGTAGTCGGTCTCGGCCTTCACCTCGGCCGAGGTGTTGACGTACATCACGACTAGGGCGCCGGGGTGCTGCGCCTTCCAGGCGCGCAGCTGCTCGGCGGTGATCGAGTCGGCGAGCGAGCAGCCGGCTTCGAGGTCGGGGATCAGGACCGTCTTCTGGGGGGAGAGGATCGAGGCCGTCTCGGCCATGAAGTGGACCCCGCAGAAGGCGATCACCTCGGCGTCGGTGGCGGCCGCCTGGCGCGAGAGGCCGAGCGAGTCGCCAAGGTAGTGGGCGACGTCCTGGATCTCGGGCAGCTGGTAGTTGTGGGCGAGGACGACAGCGTTGCGCTGCTCCGCGAGCACGCGGACTTCCTCGCTGATCGCAGCGATCTGCTCCGGACTCAGCTCCGGCGCGAGCGTAGGTTGGATCGTCGGAAGCTCCTGCATGAGCCCACCTTCCTTATGTTCGCCGGCGGGACTGAGGTCCGGACCGGTCGAATGAACGTCATAGAAGTCTAGAGGATCGAAACGGGTATCTAGGCTGCCTGAGATGCCGGAGCTGCCTGAGGTAGAGATCGTCACCCGCCGCCTCGCCGCCGCCCTCACGGGAAGTGAGGTGGAATCGGCTCTGGCGCCGGGAATGAACGTGATGAAGACCTTCGACCCGCCGCTGGAATCGCTGGCCGGGCGCGAGGTGACCGGGGTGCGGCGGATCGGCAAGATGGCGGTGGTCGAGTTCGGCGACCTGGCGCTGTTGATGCACCTGATGTCGGCCGGGAAGCTGCGGGTCTCCGAGAAACGCGCCTCGCTGCGGGACAAAGCCTCGCGGGTGCTGGTGCGGCTGAGCGACGGCCGCGAGCTGCGCCTGCGCGAGACGGGGACGAAGCAGCGGGCCTGGGCGAAGCTGCTGTCGGCCGAAGCGGTCGCCGAGGACGAGATGGTGGCGACGCTGGGCCCGGACGCCTGGCCGGCGCCGCCGCTGGAGGAGTTCGCGGCGGCGATCGACCAGCCGCGCCACCTGCACCCGCTGCTGCGCCACCAGAAAGACATCGCCGGGATTGGCCGCTCCTGGGTCGACGAGATCCTCTGGGAGGCGCGGCTCTCCCCCTTCAAGAAAGGCTCGGAACTCGGCCCCGAGGAGGTCGAGCGGCTGCACGCCGCCCTCGACACCGTCCTCGGCGACGCGATCGACCACTACGAGGAGACGATCGGCCCTGACCCACCCGACAAGATCCCGAAGCCCCTCAAGATCCACAAGCACGAGGGCGAGCCCTGCCCCCGCTGCGGCGCCACGATCGAGGCCGTCTTCTTCTCCGAACACCAGACGAATTACTGCCCGCAGGAGCAGACCGGCGGCCGGGTGCTGAAAGACCGGCGGCTGTCGAAACTCCTGAAGTAGCTACGCCAGCTCGAGCAGCATCGAGAAGTCGAGCGTCGGCGCCGAGTGGGTGAGGGCCCCGATCGAGATGAAGTCGACTTCGCTCTCGGCGGCGGCGCGGACGTTGTCGAGGGTGATGCCGCCGGAGGCCTCAAGGGCGACGTGGCGGCCCTCGCTCGCGTTGCGATCGCGCAGGGCGACCGCTTCGCGCATCTCCTCCGGGCTCATGTTGTCGAGCAGCAGTCGCTCGACTCCGGTGCCGAGCGCATAGGCGGCCTCGTCGAGGTTGCGGACCTCGACCTCGATCGGCGTCTGCGGCCGGGCGTTGCGGGCGGCGTAGACGGCCTTGGCGAGCCCACCTGCGGCGGCGATGTGGTTCTCCTTGATCAGGATCGCGTCGTAGAGGCCCATCCGGTGGTTGGCGCCGCCGCCGGCCGCGACCGCGGCCTTCTCCAGCCGCCGCAGCCCCGGCGTCGTCTTGCGGGTGTCGAGGATCGTGGCGCCGGTGCCCTCGACCGCCTCCGCGTAGCGGGCGGTGGCGGTGGCGACGCCGGAGAGGTGGCCGAGGAAGTTGATCGCGGTCCGCTCGGCCGCCAGCAGTCCCCGCGCCGAGCCGCTGGCAAAGCAGACCTCGGCCGGCACCTCCTGGCGCCATTGGCCCTCGACGACGAGGTTGTCGACCGCCTCCACCCCGCACTGGCGCATCGCCTCGGCGACGACCGCGAGGCCGTAGACGACCCCCGGCTCTTTCTGGACGATCCGCGCCCGCGCCCGCGCGTCCTCCGGCACCGTCGCCCGCGAGGTGACGTCGCCCTCGCCGAGGTCCTCGGCGAGGG
>JALZHV010000126.1 GCA_030860625.1 Actinomycetota bacterium | reverse complement strand
GTGGTGACGATCATGGGCCACGTCGACCACGGCAAGACCTCGCTGCTCGACGCGATCCGCGAGACCGAGGTCGCCGCGGGCGAGGCCGGCGGCATCACCCAGCACATCGGCGCCTACCAGGTCCACCACGACGAGAAGACGATCACCTTCCTCGACACCCCGGGCCACGCCGCCTTCACGGCGATGCGCGCCCGCGGCGCCAAGGTCACCGACGTGGTGGTCGTCGTGGTCGCGGCAGATGACGGCGTGATGCCGCAGACCAAGGAGGCGATCGACCACGCCCGCGCCGCCGACGTGCCGATGCTGATCGCCGTCAACAAGATCGACAAAGAGGGCGCCAACCCCGAAAAAGTCAAAACCGAGCTCGCTTCCGAAGGCCTGAGCCCGGAGGAATGGGGCGGCGACACCGTCTTCTGCGAGGTCTCGGCGAAGACCAAGGAAGGCCTCGACAACCTGCTCGACATGATCCTGCTCGTCACCGAGCTGGAGGAGCTCTCGGCGAACCCGAACGCGCCCGCCTCCGGGCACGTGATCGAGTCCCAGCTCGACCCCGGCCGCGGCCCCGTCGTCACCGTCCTGGTCGAGCGCGGCACCCTGCGCATCGGCGACTCGCTAGTCGCCGGGCCGCAGTGGGGCCGGGTGCGGGCGATGCACGACTTCACCGGCAAAGCGGTCGAGGCGGCCGAGCCCGGGATGCCGGTCGAGGTGCTCGGCTTCGACGGCGTCGCCGACGCCGGCGAGTTCGTGCAGACGGTCGAGAACGACCGCCGCGCCCGCTCGCTGGCCCAGGAGCGGTCCCACCGGCTCAAAACCGAGGCGCTGGCCCGCCGCCAGGGCCGCAAGGTCAGCCTCGACGAGGTCTTCGCCCGCGCCCAGGAGGGCGAGATCAAGGAGCTCAACATCGTCCTCAAGGCCGATGTCGCGGGCTCCCTGGAGGCGCTCCAGGACGAGCTCGCGAAAGTGCCGCAGGAGCAGGTGGCGATCAACATCATCCACTCGCAGACCGGCGGCATCAACGAGTCCGACGTGATGCTGGCCTCGGCCTCCGACGCGATCATCATCGGCTTCAACGTGCGGCCGCTGCTGGACGCCAAACGGGCGGCCTCGCGCGAGGGCGTCGACGTCCGCACCTACTCGGTCATCTACAAAATCACCGAAGACCTGCGCAACGCGATGGAAGGCCTGCTCGACGCGGTCGAGGTCGAGGAGACGATCGGCGAGGCGCTGGTCAAACAGACCTTCAAAGCCTCCAAGGTCGGCCGCATCGCCGGCTGCATCGTCGCCGAGGGCAAGGCCGTGCGCAGCGCCAGCGTCCGCCTGATCCGCGACGGCACCGTGATCTGGACCGGCGAGCTGGGCTCCCTGCGCCGCTTCAAAGACAACGTCCAGGAAGTCGAGGAGGGCCAGGAGTGCGGCATCGTCCTCGACGGGTACGCCGACGTCAAGGAGGACGACGTGCTCGAGTTCTTCCAGACGAAACAGGTCGAGCAGACCCTGGAGTAGCATGCCCGGCTCCCGCATGCGACGCATCAACGAGGTGCTTCGCGAGGTCGTGGGCGCCGCAGTTTCAACCGATCTGAGTGACCCCCGCATCGGCTTCGTGACCGTGACTTCCGTTGAAACCAGCTCCGACCTGCGCACCGCCAAGGTGTTCGTCAGCGTGTTCGGCACCGACGAGGAGCGGGAGGCGACGCTGGAGGGCCTGCGCTCCTCGCACGGCGTGCTCCAGTCCCGCATCGCCTCCGAGACGCGGATGAAGCGGACCCCGACCCTGACCTTCCACTACGACGACACGATCGAGAAGGGCGCGAGGATCTCCGAACTGCTCGACAGAGAGCCCGCCGAGGGGGAGGAGGAGCGGTGAGCTCGATCCCCGACGTCACCACCTCCGATCTCGAGCGCGTCGGCGCCGAGCTGCGCTCCCGCGACCGCTTCCTGCTGACCGCCCACGAGGGGCCCGACGGCGACGCGCTCGGCTCGCTGCTGGGCCTGCACAAAGTCCTCACCCAGATCGGCAAGGACTCGGTGATGTTCATGGCGGCGAAGGAGTTCCCGCTGCCGATCGAGTACCGCTTCCTGCCCCTGGAGGAGGTCTTCCACGAGCCGCCGGCCGACATGGCCGACCGCACCGTGGTCTTCCTCGACTGCGGCAACATCGACCGGATGCCGGTCGAGTGGCTGACCGCGGGCGGCAACGACCTCATCAACATCGACCATCACCACGACAACACCCGCTTCGGCGACATCAACCTGGTCGAGGTCGGCGCCTCCTGCACCGCCGAGATCGTCTACGACCTGGCGCTGCTGCTGGGGGCGGAGATCACCTCGGAGATCGCCGCGGCGCTCTACGTCGGGCTGATCACCGACACGGGCAAGTTCATGTACGAGAACACCAACGCCCACACCCACCGGGTCGCCGCCGCCCTGATCGACGCCGGGGTCGACGTCGACGACACCTACCGCCGCCTCTACGAGCACGTCCCGATCGAGAAGCTGCGGCTCGTCTCACGGGCGCTGGACCGGATCCAGAGCCACTGCGACGGGCGGCTCGCGATCAGCAACATCACCTCCGCCGACTACGAGGCGACCGGGGCCAGCGAGGAGATGACCGAGGGGCTGATCGACCACCTGCGCTCGATCGAGGGGGTCAAGGTCGCCGCCGTGATCCGCGACCTCGGCAATCGCGGCCGCGCCGCCCGCAAGGTCAGCCTGCGCTCCAGCGCCGGCGAGGTCGACGTCTCCGCGATCGCCCGCCTGAACGGCGGCGGCGGCCACAAGCGCGCCGCCGGCTTCTCGACCGACCTGGAGCTCGAGCAGCTGGTCGAGTTCCTCACCCGCGAGGTCTCCGCCCAGCTCGACGCCTGAGATGGCGGGGGATGCCGGAAGCGTGCTGCTCTACGACAAGCCGGCCGGCTTGACCTCCCACGACGTCGTCGCCCGGGTCCGCCGCGAGCGGGGCACGAAAGTCGGGCACGCGGGCACGCTCGACCCCTTCGCCACCGGCCTCTTGCTGATCCTGCTCGGCCGCGCCACCCGCCTGCAGCGCTTCCTCGTCGGCCTGCCGAAGACCTACCTGGCGACCGCCCGCCTCGGCTGGCGCTCCAGCACCGGCGACCCCGACGGCGAGCTGACCGAGACGGGGCGCGTCCCCGACTCGCTGGAGCTGCCGACCGGGACCGTGCGCCAGCGGGTGCCGATGACCTCGGCGGTCCGGGTCGGCGGCGAGCGGCTCTACAAGAAGGCCCACCGGGGCGAGACGGTGGAGACGCCTGAGCGCGACGTCCAGGTCCACCGCGCCGAGCTTCTCTCCTCGGGCGGCGAGCACGCCCACTACGAGATCGAATGCTCGGCGGGCACCTACATAAGGACGCTGGTCGAGACGTTGGACGACGCCTACTGCGCCGAGCTGCGCCGCACCGCGATCGGCCCCTTCCGGGTCGAGGACGCCGGCGAAGAGGTCCCGGCCGAGCGGGTCGCGGAGCTGGTCCCGGGCGTTGCGGAGGCGCTGCGGTGAGCATCAGGGTCACCTCGCTCCCCGACGCCGAGCCGCGGCCGCGCAAGGTCGCGATCGGCACCTTCGACGGCGTCCACCTCGGCCACCAGGCGGTGATCGAGGGCGCCGACACCGTCCTCACCTTCGACCCGCACCCGCTCGAAGTCCTGCACCCGGCGGCGACGCCGAAGCTGATCATGCCCTTCGGGGTCAAGCGCGACGTGATCGAGGGCCTCGGCGTCGAGGAGCTGGTCGTGATCCCCTTCGACAAGGAGGTCGCCCAGCAGAGCGCCGAGGACTTCATCGACCACGTCCTGCTCGAGAAGCTCGACGCCAAGCAGGTCTCGGTGGGGGAGAACTTCCGCTTCGGCGCCAAAGCCAAAGGCGACCCGGCGATGCTGGAAGCGCACCCGGAGTTCGAGACCCGGGTGGTGCCGCTGGTCGAGGTCGACGGCGAGACCGTCTCCTCGACCCGCATCCGGGCCCTGGTCGCGGCCGGCGACATGGTCCACGCCCGTCACTGCCTCGGCGCCCCGTTCATGGTCGAGGGGACGGTGGTGAAGGGGGACCAGCGCGGCCGCGAACTCGGCTTCCCGACCGCCAACATCGTCCCCGACGACCGCCTCGCGATCCCCGGCCACGGCGTCTACGCGGCCTTCGCCAACGGCGTCCCCGCCGCCGTCAACGTCGGCATCCGCCCGACCTTCGAGACCGGGAGGGGAGTCCTGATCGAGACCTACCTGATCGACCGCAGCGAAGACCTCTACGGCAAGACCCTCCGCGTCGCCTTCGTCGAGCGCCTCCGCGGCGAGCGCGCCTACCACGAGGTCGACGAGCTGATCGCCCAGATGCACCGGGACGTCGAGGACGCCAAGCGCGTCTGTGCTACTTTCCACCGGCCGTGACCCCCTGGGTGCACGGTTTTTTATCGAGATGGCGCTGACCAAAGAGAAAAAGAGCGAGCTGATCGGCAAGTACGGCCGCGGCGACAACGACACCGGCTCGGCCGAGGTCCAGGTCGCCCTGATGACCGAGCGGATCAACGAACTCACCGAGCACCTGCGCACCCACGCGAAAGACCACCACTCGCGCCGCGGGCTGCTGATGCTGGTCGGCAAGCGGCGCCGGATGCTGCGCTACCTCGAAAAGACCGACCTCGAGCGCTACCGCGCCCTGGTCAAAGATCTCGGTCTGCGTCGATGATCGCGGTCGGGGAGCAGGCCCCCGACTTCACCCTCCGCGACCAGGACGGGGAAAAGGTCTCGCTGTCTGATTTCCGCGGCCGCAAGGTGCTGCTGGTCTTCTACCCCGGCGATTTCAGCCCGGTCTGCGGCGACCAGCTCTCGATCTACCAGGAGGTGAAGCCGCAGATCGCCGAGAAGGGCGTCGAGATCGTCGGGATCAGCGTCGACAGCTTCTTCGCCCACAAGGCCTTCCAGGAGAAGATCGGGATCGACACGACCCTGCTCGCCGACTTCCATCCCAAGGGCGAGGTCGCCCAGGCCTACGGCTCCTACCTCGACAAGTTCGGCTTCGCCAACCGGACCCTGGTCCTCGTCGACGAGGACGGCAAGGTCGCCTGGACCCACGAAGCCGACAACCCGGGCGAGATCCCGGGCGCCAACGTCATCTTCGACGCGCTGGCCTCCTGAGCGACGACCTCACCAGCGCCGCGATCCCGCCGGTCGGGCCCGAGGATCACGTGCGGGGCGAGGGGGAGGAGGGGATCGTCGTCTACGCCGACCTCGGCTGCCCGCGCTGCGCCGGCGCCTGGCGGGAGCTGCGCGAGCGGCCCGGCCGGCTCGTCTTCCGTCACTTCCCGCTCGCCAGCAAGCACCCGCGCTCGCCGGCCCTGCACGCCGCCGCCGAGGCCGCCGGCGCCCAGGGGCGCTTCTTCGAGATGGTCGACTCGCTCTACGCCGACCGCGGCC
>JALZHV010000411.1 GCA_030860625.1 Actinomycetota bacterium | reverse complement strand
CCTCGGGCCCCGCCGCCACCACGTTGCGCAACGCTGCCAGCCAGCGGAGCTTGTACTCGTAGTGGTCGGAGCCCGGCTCGCGCCCGTTCGGCACGTAGACCGAGAAGACCCGGACGCCGCCGCAGGTGGCGGCCACCGCGCGTGCCTCCGGATGCGGGAAGCCGGGGGCGCCGTCGAGACCCTGGACGACGTCCTCCAGTCCGACGCGCGAGAGGATCGCGACGCCGTTCCAGGCCGGCTCGCCGTGGAGAGCCACTTCGTAGCCCCGATCCGTCAGCTCGTCCTCGAACAGCTCGAGAAAGGCCTCGTCGGCCAGCTTCGTCTCCTGTAGGCAGACCACGTCCGGGCGCCGTTCGTCCAGCCAGGGCAGCAGGCGCGGCAACCGCTGTTTCGCCGAGTTCACGTTCCAGGTGGCGATCCTCACCGGTTCCACGCTACCCGTCGCCACTCAGGAACAAGTCAGGGACGCGGGCCCCAGTCGGGGTCGGTGTCGAACTCTTCTCCGAGGCCGGTGACAAAGCCCCCGCCGCGACCGTCGCGGCCGATCACGTAGAGGTCGGGGTTGGTGCTGTGCCTGTCGCTGACGTAGGCGCTGTCGTAGACGATCCTGTTGCCCGCGGGGGAGAAGGCCGGGTTGCGGGGTTCGTACCACCTGCTGTTGGCAATGATCGTGCGCGAGCGGCTCGAGCGCACAGCGGCTTCCCTGATCTCCTGCTTCGAGGACCCGGGGAAATTGCGCTCGTAGACGATCCGGTGCCCGGACGGGGAGAAGGAGGGGCTGCGGTCTTCGCGACCGTTGGTCGCCGCGCCCGTCAGCGGCCGGGGGCTACCCCAGCCGGGACGAATCAAGGCGATGTTCGAGGAGCCAAAGAGGACGGGTGACGGCTTGTCGCGCTTCAGCATCTGGGTGAAGGCGATCAGCCCCTTGCTGGAGACCGTCGGCTCGATGTCCTGGATGCGGTTGCGCGTCAGCTGGCGCAGGCCGCCCCCGTCGAGCCGCACGGTGAACAGCTCGTAGTCCGGCCCGCCGCGGCGCGGCACCGCCGAGAAGACGAGCCGCCCGCCGCCGGGAGCGAACGCCACCGACTCGATCGCCCGCGGCGAGGGACGGCGGAAGACCTGGCGCCCGGGGTCGTCGATCGCCCGCACACGGACCCCCTTGACGAAGAGGTTGCGCAACGTCCGGTCCCCCACGTCCCGGGAGGCGACATAGGCGACGCGGCGGCCGCTCGGGTCGAACGCGGGCGCGTACTGGCGCAGGCGCGGCTTGCGATCGCCGCCCCCGCCCACCGTGAACTGGCGCAGCGCGCCGCCGTCGGGCTTGACCAACCAGATGCCAAGCCCACCGGCCCTGGTGCTCTGGAAGGCGATCAGGCCCGGACGACCCGGGAACGCCGCCTCGGCCGGGTCGGCCAGTGGCGCCAGCGCGGTGAGCATGAGGAGCAGAGCGAAGGACCTGCGGAAGAAGGAGAGCATGCCTTTCAGCGTGCCAGGAAGAGCTGGCCCGGATCGGGACTACCTTGGCCCGATCTCCCTTCAGCAACCTCCGCTTGACTTCGTAATTATTTCGATATAGATTCGTAGCAGTTTCGTAAGCAAGCGAAAGGCTCTCGATGTTCAGGCGCTCGATCGCGACTCCCGAGCTGCTGCTGGTGGTGGTGAGACTGCTCGAGGAGCGGCCGATGACCGCTGGCGAGCTGCTCGGGGAGCTGGAGCGACTGCTCGGCCCCGAGAGCGGGGTGAGGCCGGGCGCCGTCCTCATCGCCCTCTCCTCGCTCGAGGCGGAGGGGCTGGTCCAGGTCGCGGCGCAGGAGAGCCCGGCCGGCTACCGGGTCACCCCGAAGGGCAGCGAGGAAGCGGCCCGGCGTGCCCACCTCTCGGTGCCCTCGGGGAACCAGGGCGCCGGTCGCCTCGGCCGGTCGCTGCCCGGCCGGCGCCGCTCACGCCCCTCCCCCGCCCCCGCGATCGAGCAGGTCGCGGTCATGTTCACCGACGTGGGCGGCTCGACGGAGCTGCTCGACCGCTTCGGCGACGAGGAGGCGCACGAGCTGCGGCGGCGGCACTTCGGGCTCCTCCGCGACGCCGTTCGCGACC
>JALZHV010000125.1 GCA_030860625.1 Actinomycetota bacterium | reverse complement strand
GTGCTGGGTTAAGTACTCCCATCCCAAATGCTCTGCCGCTCTAGACCTCTCACCTTCGCCTTCCAAAAGGAAGAGAGTCCGGCGCCTCTCCTCTTCAAGAGTTTCTTGAATCTCTCTCTCGGCCTCTAGTAGCCGGAGAGCCGAAGTGAATCTTCGAGCAACGTCAGTTGGTGCGCCTGAAGGCTCAACATCGTTTTCGTTCCTCAGAAGACTTATCGAGGAGAAGCCGGCGCCGATCAACGGCGCGCCGAAAAACCACTCCTCCGAAATCACTTCCGCTACCGCCAGAACCGAAACTGCAACAGTCGTAGCAATGCTCGCCACAGCGATAAAAATAAGCCTGGGCCGAGCTAGATCCCCGATCATCACAGTAAGTGCGCCAGCTCTAGGAAGAAGATCGCCATGGCAGGAGGCGCGCCCCAAAGCCCGCCAATTGCTACCCCGTTGTCAACCGCCCGACCAACGTCTCTACCCAACACGAGAGCCAAACCTGCAAACAGACCGCTCCATACAGCAATAGCTCCCCCGACCACAGCAAATGCGTCAAGACCTGCCTGCAGAAGAACCCTCACGATTGAAAGTGTAGAAACTCTTCTGCTGCTGTCCTCTAGGGGATGGGGCAGGCTGGACTCGAACCAGCGACCGACGGATTATGAGTCCGCTGCTCTAACCAACTGAGCTACTGCCCCGAAAGGCGAGCGTAGCGCGGGATGGGGCGTCAGGCGCTGAAGAGCTGGGCGAGGGAGCGGCCGACGTCGGGGGGCTCTTCTTCACCTTTGGCGGCGGCGGCGGCGCCCTCGGCGAGGGCCTTGGCGGCGTCGGCGATCTGGTGATCGCGGCCGCCGCGGATCGTGCCGGTCTTCTTCGCTTCGGCGAGGTCGGACTCCATCAGGCCGGCCAGCTCGGCGAGGCGGCGGAGGCCGACGACGGCGGCAGTGCCGTTGAGGGCGTGGGCTTCGGCGCGCATCGTCTCGAAGTCGTTGGAGCCGGTGGCGAGGCCGGCGGAGATCACGTCGCAGCGCCGTTTCGCCTCTTCGGCGAAGGACCGCAGGAGCTCCTCGCTCACGGGCTCTTTGTCTTTGGCGGCGGCTTTGTCGTTCATGGTGCGATCGCCTTCTCGACGGCTCTGTGCATCAGCTTCAGCCCGAAAGCGCCCTCAACCGTATCCCGGACGACCCCTCGGCGGTCGATCGCGAACAGATACGGCTCGCTCGGCAGGTGGAACGCCCGCACCTGCGGCCGCACTCCCTGGCCGGGATCGTTGTCGTTGTAGATCTCCATGTGGATGAAGGCCGCCTCGTCTCCGTATTCCTGTTTTGCCTGCTCGGCCACGTCGACGACGGGGCCGCAGACCCGACTCTGGCAGAACTGGGGGGTCGCGAACAAGAGCACGATCGGTTCTTTGCCGAGCGCTTCCGCGTAATCCACCTCGTTCTGGGTGTCTGGGGGTATGCGAGTCGTGATCTTCGACAAATCACCGCCAACGTCCTGCGCGGTCGGCGTGTGGATCTTGGGCGCTTTCTGGCCGATCTCGGGGATCTTCTCGAATTCCCCGACCGCCGCTTTCGACATCACCGTCCCCTTCAGCTCCCCGTCTTCCTCGAGGATCGCCGCGATCAGCCACTCCCCTTCGCTCGGCAGGTTCAGCGTGGCCGAGTAGACGACGCCGGGGGCGTCGGGGTCCTCGCTGGTCGTCTCGCCGCGGAAGGCCGGCTTGGTGGCGAGGCTTTCGATCGAGGCCGGGAACGGGCCCACCGCCGGCTGGTCAAGGGCCTGCGCCTCTGCCTTGGCGACGGGGCCGCGGTTGCCCGGTTTCGATTTCGCCCCCGGTTTCGGCTGCGGCACCTTGGCGTAGTAGAGGGCCACCTCGGCGTTGGAGACCGGGCCGTGGTCGCGGTCGAGGACCCCGAACGAGTAGCGGTTCTCCCCCGGGTAGAAGACGACCGTCGCTGGGCTCAGGACCAGCTCGGCGGGCCCGTCCGCCCCCTTCAGCACCTGCCGCAGGGTCCGGCCTTCGGGCTGCGGGAACTCCGATTTCGGCGGGGCCGGGCGGCTCTCGGCGGGCTCGAACCCGCCGGAGGTGGTGTCATCGCCCCCGGAGCCGCCGCCGCAACCGACCAGCAGCGCCCCGCCCGCGAGCAGGCAGGCCAAAGCCGGCATCAGGCGAGGGGCGGCAGGCATCGGCGGCACTATAGGGTGCGCGGGGTTCTCGACGAGAAGGAGATGGAGATGGCTGAGCGAGCGGCATTGGTGACGGGAGCTTCGAGCGGGATCGGCCTCGCGATCGCGAAGACGCTCGGCGAAGAGGGCCACGCCCTGACCGTCTCCGCCCGCCGGCCCGAGAAGCTGGAAGCGGCTGTCAAGGGGCTCCGCGGCGAAGGCTTCGAGGTCACCTCGGTCGCCGCGAACATGGCCGAGGAGGACGACGTCCTCGCCGTCTTCAACGCCCACAAAGAGACCCACGGCCGCCTCGACGTCCTCGTCAATAACGCCGGGGTCGGGATCGGGGCGCCGATGGAGCAGATCCAGACCAAGCACCTCGACATGCAGCTGGCGGTGAACCTGCGGGCGCTGATCCTCGGCACCCGCGAGGGGCTGCCGATGCTGCGCGAGGCCGGCGCCGAGCACGGCAAGGCGCTGATCGTCAACACCGCCTCGATCGCCGGCAAGAGCGGCCAGGCCTGGCTCTCGATCTACGCCGCGACCAAGGCGGCGGTGATCAACTTCACCCAGTCGACCCACCGTGAGTTCGGCACCGCCGGGATCCAGTGCACGGCGCTGGCGCCGGGCTTCGTCGAGACGCCGATGACCGAATTCGTCCAGGGCCACATCCCGCCGGAGGACATGATCCGCCCCGAGGACCTCGGCGAGGCGGTCCGCTTCCTGCTCCGCACCTCGCGCAACTGCCACGTCCCCGAGATCGTCTTCACGCGACCGGGTGAGGGCCTCGATACCCCCTGAGGCCGGTCCGGGCGCCGGCGAGCGCCTGCGGATACTCGTCGCCGCCTTCGGCGACGCCGGGCACGTCTTCCCGGCGATCGCGCTGGGCAAGGCGCTCGCCGCGCGCGGCCACGACGTCGTGATCGAGACCTGGGAGGAGCGGCGGCAGGCAGTCGAGGGCGAGGGGCTGGGGTTCGCCGCGGCCGAGGAATACCGGATGTTCCCGCCGCCGGACCCCGACTCCGAGGAGGGCCAGCACGCGGCCGAGGCGGCCCTGGCGCTGCTGCCGCTGCTGGAGGACTTCCGCCCGCACGCCGTGGTCAGCGACATCCTCACCCTTGCCCCCACCCTGGCCGCCGAGCGCACCGGGATCCCGCTGGCCACGCTGATCCCTCATATCTACCCGGTCGTCGAACCCGGTCTTCCCTTCTTCGCGATCGGCCTGCGGGCGCCGCGCACCCGGCTCGGCCGGAGGATCTGGCGCGCAGGTCACGACAAGGCGCTGACGGTCGGCCTCGAGCAGGGCCGCCGCGACCTCAAC
Source organism: Actinomycetota bacterium (assembly GCA_030860625.1). Lineage (GTDB taxonomy): Bacteria > Actinomycetota > Thermoleophilia > Solirubrobacterales > 70-9 > VAYN01. The sequence goes on along the minus strand of JALZHV010000125.1, from coordinate 1,981 downwards.
ATCCAGCGCGAGCGCCTCGGCCTGCCGTCGATCGACCGCTTCCACGGCGGGATCAGCCCCGACCTGGCGCTGGTGGCGACCTACCCGCACCTGGAGTACCCGCGGTGCTGGCCGCGCGGGGTCGAGGTCACCGGCCCGATGACCTTCGAGGTGCCCCACCCCGAGATCGAGTTGCCGCCGGGGGACGACCCGCTCGTCCTCATCGCCCCCAGCACCGCCCACGATTCCGAGAACCACCTGGTGCGGGCGGCGCTGGCGGCGCTGGCCGACGAGCCGGTTCGGGTGGTGGCGACGACCAACCGGGTCAAGCCGCTGCACCCGATCGAGGTCCCCGCCAACGCGGTCCTGGTCGAATGGCTCAGCTACAGCCAGCTGATGCCGGCTGCTTCCCTCGTGATCTCCCACGGCGGCCACGGCACCGTCGCCCGCGCCCTCGGCGCCGGCACCCCGGTCCTGATCTGCCCGATCATCGGCGACATGAGCGAGACCGCGATGCGCGTCGACTGGGCCGGCGCCGGCCTCTCGCTCCCCTGGCGCCTCTGCCAGCCGGCGCCGCTGCGCTGGGCGACCCGGCGCCTCCTCCGCGACCGCTCCTTCGCGGCGAAGGCGGAAGCGATCGCCGCCTGGGGGCGGGAGAACGACGGCGCCGCGCGAGGAGCGGAACTGGTCGAGCGCCTGGCGCTGGAGAAGTCCGCCCCTTAGAAGCTCCGGGGGTGGGACTCGAACCCACAACCCCGCGATTAACAGTCGCGTGCTCTGCCTGATTGAGCTACCCCGGATCGTGTCAGCCGGTTGAGCTACCCCGGATCAACGTTCGGAAGAGAATTTAGCGGCACCGCGGTAATTCCTGCCTCCACCTCCGCATGACAATTGGAGCAGAGGAGCACGCACTTGCCGGCCTCCGCTCGCAGCTTGGCCAGCGACCGAGTGTGGCTGGTGATCTGGAACTTCTTCGCTCTGGGATCGAGGTGATGGAACTCCAGCGCTCGGTTGCATCGCGAATATCCGCAGAGCACGCACCTCCCACCCGCCTCCTCGACCAGGATCCGCTTCAGAGAGCGCCTCCGTTTGGTGACCGCCTCCGCACGGCACTGCCGGCATCGGAATCTGCCATCAGCTCTCGCGACGAAGATTGACGTGCCATGCGTGGGGCATTTCAGGTAGACCCTTTTCGAGCCCTCGCGGCAAGCGTCCTCTGATTCTCGGAGCCGGGCTGACCGCTCCGTCTCCAGCCCATATCTACAGGCCCAGTGGCGAATCGTCGCCAAGCTGCGGTCCGTGTGACTAGCTATCTCACGCAGCGATAGACCCGCGGCAAGAAGCCGTTCCATCTCCTCTCTACTCGGCGCACCCTTGGCCGCATGCTTCTCCGCTCTCGCCGCCTCCAGCCCGTGCCTCTTCAGCCAGTAGCCAACCGTCGATTCGTGCTTCCCGACGCGTTTGCCGATCGCTTCGAGGGACATTCCCTCTGCCAAGCACTGTTCCAACAGCTCCTTCTCCATAGCCGCATCTTCCCAAAGGGTGCAGACAGAAAGATGCGGAGAGAAGCCGGTTAGAGGCTGCTGGTCAGTCGCTCCATATGGGCGATCCGTTCCACCAGCGCCGCCCGTTCGCGGCTCAGGGCGGCGCGGCGCTCGTAGTCGCCGCGCTCGCCGGCGGCGGCGATTTCGCCCTCGATCCGGCGCTGCTCGAGCTGGAGGAAGTTGAGCTCCATCGCCTCTTCCGAGGCATGCTCCTCGCGCGAGAGCATCACCAGTTCGGTAATCAGCGACGACATCTCCGCGTCGGCGGGAAGGTTCGAAGCGGGATCCTCGAGATGGTCCTTCAGCCAGGTCGCCGCCTGGTGGCCGGTGGCCGATAGATGCTCAGCCGTGAGGCGCTCGAGATATCCGCGCCCCTCGACCGGCATCGCGATGCACATCGCCAGCAGCGCCCGCTCGCGCCGCTCGCGCGAGGTCAGCTCCGCCGCCCGGCGCGGCCG
>JALZHV010000124.1 GCA_030860625.1 Actinomycetota bacterium | reverse complement strand
GCGCGGACCTCGACCGGGGACCCGCGGCGCTCGCTCAGCGCCTCGGCCAGCACCTCGGCGCGGTCGCGCAGGTAGGGACCGACGATGATCGTCCGCGGCATCGAGGGCGAGGCCGCGTAGTACTGGGAGATGAACTCCTCGGCGACCTCGGCCGGCTCGCGTTCGCCTTCGTTCTCGAGGTAGAAGCTCTGGCGCTCGGCGAGGATCCCGTCGCGGACCTGGAAGACCTGGGCGTTGGCGTCCTGCCCTTCGACCGCGACCCCGATCAGGTCCGCGGTGCCCATCGTCGCCCCCGCCACGCGCTGGCGCTCGAACAGCGAGCGGATCGCTTTCAGGCGGTCGCGGTGGATCGCCGCCCGCTCGAATTCCTGCGCGGTCGCCGCGGCCTTCATCTTCTCCTCCTCCTCGCGCTCGACCTGGCGGTAGCGGCCGGAGAGGAAGTCGACGATCGCCTCGACGTTGCGGCGGTACTCCTCCTTGCTGATGTACTCGACGCAGGGCGCCCCGCAGCGCTTGATGTAGTAATCGAGGCAGGGGCTGCCGGAGCGGCGGCCGGGCTCGCGCCCCTCGCAGGTGCGGAACTGGAAGAGCTTGCCGAGCAGGTCGAGCGTCTCCCGCACCCGCTTGGCGCTGGAGAATGGGCCGAAGTAGGCGCGGCCGCTGCGGTGCTTCTCGCGGGTGAAGTAGACGCGCGGGTAGTCCTCGTCGAGGCTGACGGCGACGTAGGGGTAGGACTTGTCGTCGCGGAGGCGGATGTTGAAGCGCGGCCGGTGGCGCTTGACGAAGCTCTGCTCGGTCAGGAGGGCCTCGGCCTCGTTGACGGTGACCAGCGACTCGATGCGGTCGATGCGCGAGGTGAGGCGGGTGTTGCCGCCGGAGAAGTGGGAGGAGATGCGCTTGCGAATCGAGCGCGCCTTGCCGACGTAGAGCAGCTCGCCGTCGCGGTCGTAGAAGAGGTAGACGCCGGGCTGGTCGGGCAGAGACTTGCGCTGCTGCGCGATCCGCTCGGCCCGCGACAGCGCGCCCTCCTCCTTCGCCTTATCCCTGCCTTTTGCCATCTACCAAAGGGTAGGCTGCTGGCCACTCGGCCAACCCCGCCCACGAGGAGAAGCAATGAACACCGAGACCGTCAACCCGCCGCAGCTGAACACGATGCGGATCGAGATCGACGGGGAGATCGGGACCCTGACGCTCGACCGCCCCGACGCCTTCAACGCGATGAGCCCGGAACTGATCGGCGAGATGACCGTGGCCTTCGCCTGGCTCGCCGACCGGGCGCCGCTGCGAGGGCTGATCGTGACCGGCGCCGGCAAGGCCTTCTGCGCCGGTGGCGACGTCACCTGGTTCCGCAAAGGGGTCGAGGCGGGCGAGATCGACCTGCCCTCCGAAGTGCGGCGCGGGGCCGAGGTCCTGCACCAGGCGATCGTCGACCTGCGGCGGATCTCCTATCCGGTGATCGCGGCCGTGAACGGGCCGGCGGCCGGGGCGGGTTTCTCGCTGGCGCTCGCCTGCGACATCCGCATCGCCTCCAACCGCGCCTTCTTCGCGCCCGCCTACGGGCGGATCGGCGCCTCCCCCGACGGCGGCATGACCTACTTCCTGCCGCGCGTGGTCGGGCCGAGCAAGGCGCTGGAGATCCTCCTGGAGGACCCGAACCTGACCGCCGACGACGCCAAGGAGCTGGGACTGGTGAGCGAGGTGGTCGGCTCCGAGGAGCTGATGGAGCGAGCGCGGGTCAAGGCCGAGGAGCTGGCGAAGAAGGCGCCCCACTACGTGCGGATGGCGAAGCGGCTGGTCGGGGTGAGCCTGGAGAACAGCATCACCGAGCACCTGCAGCTGGAGCGGCACGGAATCGCCGACTCGATGGCGACCGAGGACCTGCGCAACGGTGTCGAGACCTTCTTCAGCGGCGGCACCCCGGAGTTCCACGGCCGCTGAACCGGGTAGCGGAAACCTGCGTTCCGCTATATAGCCACCCGTATCCAGTCACCCCCTGATTCCCCGCGGGAAAGGATCGAGATGAAGAAACTTCTAACCCTGTTCGCCCTGCTCTTGACCGCATTCGCCCTCGTCGCCTGCGGTGGTGGCGACAGCGACACCACCAGCGGTCAGACCGGCGCGGCCACCACCGAAGAAACCACGGAAGCCGAAGGCGGCGGCGAATCCGCCACCCTCGACTTCGAAGCCGACCCCGGCGGCGACCTCGCCTTCACCGAGGACGAAGTCACCGCCGAAGCCGGCAAAGTCACCGTCAACCTGACCAACCCGGCCCCGGTCCCCCACGACGTCGTCATCGAAAACGCCGAGGGCAAAGAGATCGCCCGGACCGACGTCATCACCGAAAGCAACGACTCCACCACTGCCAGCCTCAAAGCAGGCGACTACACCTTCTACTGCTCCGTCCCGGGCCACCGCCAGTCGGGCATGGAAGGCGACCTGACGGTCGAATAACTACCGCTCCCCCGGCCGACTTTCACCCCACTCCACCGGGGCGAAAGTCGGCCGCGTAGTCTCTCTTCCCGATGATTCTCGAGATCGCCCTCCTCGCACTCCTCCTCATCGTCGGAATCGGCGAGTGGTACGTCTACGACCGCACCATCTGGTGGCACGCCGACAAGCACGACTCCCGGAACTTCCCGCCGCCGCGCTGAGTCATCGCGGAGTGACCGGCGCCAAGGACTTCGCCAGCGGCCACTCAAGATCGCTGGCCGCCTAACCGGCCCCACCGCCCACGGCACCACCAGCATCGCCCTCAATCAAATACCGCCCCCCCGGCACCTGCAAGTCCGGCCGCTACTCCTGGCATTAGGAGCAGGTAGAGCCATAGGCGGAGCCTCATCCATCTCCACTGAAGCAAATGCCTGCGCAAAGGAGCGAGCCTCCGGTGTCTGCCTAGCAGCTGTACGTCCGCCGCAATCCGTATGGATAAGGCATGGCTATTTGGCTTCATGCCCAGCGCTTCGCGGGTAGCTACGCCTATGTGAACGGCTCACAATTACTGCCAATCAACATAGCGGACGTGGTACGGACGGCTGCAACGGTCGGGGGTCCTGTCCAAGGCACTGCACTGGATAAGTCAATGCGGCGGGCTGGCATTATGGCCATAACCCATTCGGCCTTGGTGGGTTTCCGCCGAAATCAATCTCTGCAAACCACGCAGCTCTATCAAGAGCTAGAGACCACCGAGAAGAGTGGGGTTTCATTCCGTCTAGGAATGGCCTTCGCCGTAATTGCTTGTGAACACGTTCTTGGCGTCAAGCTACTTGAGCATCTGAACCGGGCCAATTCTTTGCTTGCAACTGGCAGCCAACGTCGGGCAGATTTGTTCGGGATAGGACACTCTGGCGAATGTCATGTAGTGGAGGCCAAATCTCGAACCTACGGGCTCAGTAAAGAAGCTGTTGATAGAGCCAAGGAGCAGGCGCTCAATATCAAAGCGGTTCTGAGGAATGGAAACGCATTAATTCCAGACACCAGATCCGCATCGATCGCGGATCTGTCTCGTTCACCAATCTCGATATTCCTTATCGATCCTGAGCCTCGTCAACCTCCGAAGGCGTCATTTGAGATCGACCTTGAGCAGTTTATTGCCGATCACTACTCGGTTGTCCCAGATTTGCTGGAGATATATGGGGAGCCGCAGGCCCCGCCAGAGAACCTTCCCATGGATGCCATTGGTGCCTACCTCCCAGGAACCAATTTTTGGCTAGGAATCGATCCATCCCTAATCGAGAGATCAAGTCTGACTTGGCAGGAGCGCCTAGAGCAACGCGAGGCGCTCCCTCTGGATGTTGCTAAATCACCTGAGCTCAGCGTAGGCACCGACGGACACGTTCTCCACCTGGGAAACCACCTGTCGCATATCTACCGAGCATGGGATGACAGCCCCGAAAGGGCCTCCGAGGAAGAAAATTAACTGCCGCCGAGGGCGCTAGGTAGTTACCACCCGCGTCACCGAGTCGCCGACGAAGCAGGGCTTGTCGCTGCCGTCGACTTCGAGGGTGAAGCGGGTGACGACCTGGTGCCAGCCGCCGCCGACCTCGTCGACGGAGACGACCTCGGCTTTGGCGCGGATGCGGGAGTCGACGGGGACGGGGGCAGGGAAGCGGATCTTGTTCCAGCCGTAGTTGACGCCGAGGGCGAAGCCGGTGGAGGAGATGAGCTCGGTGCGGAAGCCGTCGACGGTGGCGAGGGTGAGGTTGCCGTGGGCGATGGTGGTGCCGAAGGGGCTCTCGCTCTTGGCCCGCTCGACGTCGACGTGGATCCACTGGTGGTCGCCGGAGAGATCGGCGAAGGCGTCGATGTCGGCTTGGGTGATCGTGCGCCACTCGGTCGGGCCGATCTCCTGGCCGACCAGGGCCTGCATCCCCTCGATTCCCTGTACGTCCGCGAGCGCCATCGGCGGGGCAGTCTATCCGCGGCGGGTCAGTCCTTCCACCAGCCGGGGACGATCTTGCCGTCGCCGTCGCGGCGGGGGCCGAAGGCGAGCACCTCGAGGCCGTCGTCGCCCGCCTCGAAGGCGCGCGTCACTTCGGGGGCGACGCGGATCGCGTCGTAGGCCTCGATCTCGATGATCTCGTCGTCGAGTTTGAGCAGGCCGTTGCCGCGGACGACCACGTAGACCTCCTCGGCCTCCTCGTGGCTGTGCCCGAACGGGTGCCGTTTGCCCGGCCGCAGGCGGTGGAAGCTGAAGCCGGTGTCCTCGGTCTCCAGGTCGTCCTTCGCGAACCGCACCTCCATCGCGTCGCCGTGGCCGAACTCGGCGGCCGAGTCCTTGACCTCGGTCAGCTTCTTGTGGGTGAAGGGGTCGCGCATGGGAGTCCTTTCGGTCGCTCGTCGGGGCCAGCCTATCCGCGCCGAGTAGCCTTGGCGCGTGGCCAGCCCGGTCAGTCGCGTCCTCTCCGCCAGCCAACTCGAGACGCTGGCCGCCCACGGCGAGGAGCGCACGGCGGCGGCGGGCGAGACGCTCTTCCGAGTCGGCGACCGGACCTACCCGTTCATCGCGATCCTCGAGGGCGAGGCGGCGGTGCTGGACCCGGCCGGCAACGAGATTGTCCGCCACGGCCCCAGCGGCTTCATCGGCGAGCTGAACCTGCTCTCCGGGCAGACGGTCTTCCTCACCGCGGTCGTGACCGAGCCGCTGCGCTACATCGCGGTCGAGCGCGAAGAGCTGCGCAAGCTGCTGCTGGAGGACCCGCCGCTCTCCGACACCCTTCTCCCCGCCTTCGTGCAGCGGCGTGAACTGCTGCAGCAGCGGCAGGGGATCGGGGTCGAGGTGCTCGGGCCGCGGGACTCGGAGCCGACCCGGCAGCTGATCGACTTCGTCAAACGGCAGCGCATCCCCTACACCTGGCGCGACCCGGCCGAGAGCGAAGAGGCGGCGCGGGCGCTGGCGGGGCTGGCGCTGGATGAGGTGCCGCTGGTGCGGCTGCCGGGCGGCGTCGACCTGCGGGGGCCGAGCGCCGGGGAGCTGTCGCGGGCGCTGGGGATCGGGCTGGAG
>JALZHV010000123.1 GCA_030860625.1 Actinomycetota bacterium | reverse complement strand
GGTGATCCCGCACGACGGGCGGCGGCCGCTGCCGGAGACGCGGCCGGCGGGGGAGGTCGCCTACCTGCGCCTCCACCACGGCGCCCGCGGCCGCAACGGCAACTACTCGGCAACCGAGCTCGACCGCTGGCGGCGCCGGATCGCCGCCTGGCGCTCGCGCCGCGAGGTCTTCGCCTACCTCAACAACGACTGGGAGGAATTCGCGCCCCCCAACGCGATCTTGCTGCGGCAGGGCCTCTCGGCGCCCCAGCCGGCATAGCGGGAGCGGAGAGCGGGGGAGGGTGACCCCTCCGGACACTCAACACCGAGCCATAGCGAGGTGTGTCCGGAGGGGGTCACCCTCCCCCGCGGTCGTCCCTCAGGACGAAAGGCGCTGGCGCAGCAGGTCTTTGCCCTGCTCGGCCCCCTTGCGGCTCGTCTCCTGCGCGCGGCGGAAGAAGTCCGCGAGGTCGTTGTCCCCGTCGCGCTCGGCGTCTTCGATGTAGGTCTCGAGGCGCAGCACGTTGCTGAGGCACTGCTCGACGAACCAGATGACGTTGTAGTCCTTGTCCTTCGTGCCGGTGATGTTTCCGGCCTCTTGGGTCCCCATCCTTTGCTCCTCCTTGGTCGGGTGCTTGTGCCCCTGCGACTACCCAGTCGTCGCGAGGGGAAAAACGAAGGAAGAGTTCCGGCGGCGAGAGTTTCGTGCCTGCGCGGCAGGGGTAACCGCCCGGCATGTACGCAATACCGATTGCCCTGATCATCCTGGTGGCGCTGATCGCTGTGGCCTGGACGCCGATCTTCGCGCTGATCATCTTCGCCATCGGTTTCGTCGCCTTCCTCGCCTACGCGGGGCTGAGCCGGCGGGCCGACGAGAAGCTGGCGCCGCCCGAGCAGCCGGGGCGCCAGCCGCAGCACGAGAACGAGACGCCGACCGGAATCTGGGGGGAGCGACGCCCGTCATGACCGAACGACCCGAGGAACAGCAGGACCCGATCGCCCAGGAAGAGGCCGAAGCCGCGGCCGCCGAAGCGGCGGAGATCGGCGGCGCCGTCCCCGACGACGGCATCGACCCGGCCGACCGGCCTCTGGTCGAGAGCGGTCAGGGCCAGGCGGAGGGCTTCGAGCTCGCCGAGGAGCAGCTGATCGACAACGCCGCCCACGGCGACCAGAAACGGTTCCCCAACCGCGACGCGGGGGCTCCGGAGGAGCCGACCGAGGCCGCCTTCGGGGAACCGGATCAGGCCATCCACGACGACGCCGACCAGGCGATTCGCAAGAACCAGTAGGAGGCCGACATGCCCCACCGAGTGATCGCAATCGTCACCGACGAGCTTCACGGCTCCGAGCCGGTGGAGCAGCTGCGGGCCAACGCCAACGGCGACGGCCTCGAGGTGCGGATGGTCGTTCCCGCCGTCGAGGCGAGCCCGTTCCGGCACACGATGGGGGACATCGACGAGCCCAAAAAAGAGGCCGAAGCGCGGCTCGAGAAGAACTTGAAGATGCTGCAGCGCAGCGGCCTCGAGGTGAACGGCGAGGTCGGCGATCCCGATCCCGTCCAGGCCGCCGAAGACGCGCTGCTGAAAGCCCCGGCCGACGAAGTCGTGATCTTCGAGCACGCCGAGGGCGAAACCCGCTGGTATGAGGAAGGGCTCTTCGAGCACGCCAAGGAAACGCTGGAGCCGCCGCTGCGGCTGGTCGTCCTCAAAGGCGGCGACGGCCAGTCCGACCGCGTCGTCGACACCGACGAGGCGGGAGAGGGCACGATCAACCCGATCGCCGACCAGGAAGTCGCCGGCGGCGCCTACGTGCCCGGGATGACCCGCTCCGACTTCGCCGGGATGATCGCCGGCCTCTTCGGCACGATCGTCGTCGGCATCCTCGCCGCCGCGGTCGCCTCGGGCGCCGGGCACGAGTCCGGCTGGGAAGCGGTCGCGATCCTGATCGCGATCGGCGTCGCCCTCGCCAACCTCGCCCACGTCGTCGGCCTCGGCATCTTCGAGAGCGTCCGCTACCGCGGTCCCTTCGCCAAGATGTTCCGCACCGTCGCGCTGACGATCACGCCGCTGGCGCTGGTCGTCAACCTGGCGATCCTGCTCTTCGCCGGCGACTAGCGGCCAGAGGTCAGGGCCGCCGCGATTCGGCGGTTTCCTCGCGGCGCAACGCCGCGAGAACCTCCTCGGCCAGCTGCGAGCCGTCCTCGGGGCGGAGCGGCGTCGCGCAGATGCGGAAGACGACGCCGTCGGCGTCGAACTCCTCGACCGAGACGCTCGGCTTGTAGCGGGTGGGGGCGGTGATCGCCTGCAGCAGCCGCTCCTCGACCTGCTTCGGGCTCGCGTGGGTCGGGAAGCGGGCGCGGACGTCGACCTTGTCCGGCTCCCGCAGCGGCACCACGACGAGGCTGAGGAGGACGCTGTTGGGCACCAGCAGTCGGTCGGCCCCCTGGCTCAGCGTCGTGTAGAAGAGCCCGAGCGAGGTGACGGTGCCCTCCAGCGAGCCGGCGACGCCGCCGCCGACCAGGCGCACCCGTTCGCCGACCCGGAACGGCCGCGTGCTCTGGAGGACGATGCCGGCGAAGATCCCGCTCATCGCCTGCTGGGCGGCGAGGCCGAGGAGGACCGCGGTGAAGGCGCCCCCGACCGCCAAGGTGCTGGCGTTGACGCCGGCGATCCGCAGCGCCAGGATCACCACCGCGGTGGTCGCCAACAGGCGGACGACGAAGCCCGCGGTCCCCGCCGTTGCCGGGTCGAGGCGCCGGTAGAGCCGGGGGGAGAGGCCGCGAACCAGCCAGTGCGTCGCCGCCGAGCCGACGAGGACGAGGACGACCACCGTTCCCCAGCGGATCCACTGTCCGTAGCCGGGCGCGATCTCCTTGCGGTTGTAATAGACGAACAGCGTTCCGGCCAGCACCAGCAGCGCCAGCAGCAGCCCGCCGAACTGCCGTTTCGAGAACCGCGGCGCCAGCTCGTCGCCCAGGCCGAGCGAGTGCCAGGCGTGGCTGCGGGTCTCGAACAGCTCTTTCGGGAGCCGCGGGCGGCGGGATTTGCGAGGAGACATCAAAAAAACGCTAGCGGGTCAGGGGACGGATGCCCCTCTCCCAGAGACCGTTGCGCAGCTGATCGTGTTCTAGGGCGCCACTGTGGTCTCAGGAGCCTCTGTGAGAGGGGCATCCGTCCCCATCCCACGTGCGATATGTCCGCTGGCTCAGCTTGGTGCCAGCGCGGCTAGGGCCTCATCCCGAGTCGTATGCACTGGGATGGAAAGCTCCAAGCCGGTGATCTCCAGGACGCGGCGGACCTGGTCGTTCTGGCTGCAGATGACGAGGGAGCGGCCGTTGTCGCCGCTGTCGATGCGCTGCCAGGCGCGGACGATGAGGGCGATGCCGGTGGAGTCGATGAACTCGCACTGGGAGAGGTCGATCAGGACCGAGCCGTCGTTCTCGAGCGCCTGCTCCAGCGGCCCTTCCAGCTCGGGGGCGGTGCTGAGATCGAGCTCTCCGCGTACCGAAATGGTGCGGACGCCGCCCTCGACATCGCCGACCTGTACCTCGAATGGAACTGGGTTCACGCGCCGATGCTACCGCAGGAGGGCAAAGCTGCCGCACGCTGTTTTGCGCTGCTGTCGCAGGGGTAAGCACCACTTGATGCGAAGCAGCCGGTTATGCTCGCGACTCACTTGACGAGCCTCGACGTCTCGGGGGGCAGGTAAAGAATTGAACACCTCATCCAATGATCGCTCGGGGCTCCAAATGTCCCTCCCCGCCAAAGCGGAGAACGTCGCCGTGGTCCGACACGCTCTCGCCGGCCTGGCGGAACGGCTCGGGATGGACGAGGCGTCTCTTGCCGACCTGAAGACGGTCGTCACCGAGGCCTGCATGAACGTGGTCGTCCACGCCTACGCGGGCGTCGAGCCGGGTCCGCTCGAGGTGGAGGCCGAGAGCGACCTCGACGGTCTCACCGTCGTCATCCGCGATCACGGGATGGGAATCCGGCCGCGCCCCGACGTCGACCGGCCGAGTCTGCGGATCGGCCTCACCCTGATCGCGGCCCTCTCCAGCAGCTTCGAGATCAAGGGCGGGGTCGACAAGGGCACCGAAATCCGGATGCACCTGCCGCTGATGGCGCGGGCGGACGAGACCAAAGCGGGGCAGACCTTCACGGTCGCCGCCGACGAGGAGACCCGGATCAGGGTCGGGCCGCCGGAGATCGTCGGCCCGGTGCTGAGCCGCGCCCTCTCGGCCCTGGCCGCGCGCCAGGACATCAGCGTCGACCGGCTCTCCGACACGATGCTGCTCAGCGACGCGATCTCGGCCCGGGCGCCGGAGGGCTTCACCGACGGCCACGTCTCGCTCAGCATCGCCGAGATGCCGGAAGGGATCGAGCTCAAGGTCGGGCCGATGACCAGCGGCGGCGCCGAGCGGCTGCGCAGCAGCTTCGAGCTCCCCGTGGGCTCGCTGGAGGCGCTGACCGACGGCGTGCGGGTCGAGGAGGGCGCTGAAGGCGAATACCTCGTAGTCGGCATCTCCTCCTTCTCCAAGAGCTAGCAGCGCTGCGGAAAGTGAGCCGGGGGTGCCCCTCCTCGGAGCACCTCGTCGGGAGGATCGCCTTGCGCTGGCGCCCGAGGGTTGCTGGCCCTCCTCATGCGGAGTACCGAGGAGGGGCATCCCCGGCTCCCCTCAGCCGCATCTGCCAGAGCTCGATCGCATGGGGTGCCGGTGGGGGTCGACCGGTACTCAGCATGGAGCCGAGCTGCCGACGCTTGAGGCGTCAGCAGGAGACGATCCACTCGGCGGAGGTGCTCCGGGCGACCCCACCGGCACCCCGCTTGCCGCAAGCCCTGGCGCTATTCGGCTTTGTCGGCGGCGGTGCTCTGCTCCGCCACCTCGGCGCGAATTCGCTCCAAGGTGCGGCGGAGGATGCGGGAGACGTGCATCTGGGAGTGGCCGATCCGCTCGGCGATCTGCGACTGCGTGAGGTCCTCGACAAAGCGCAGCTGGAGGACGAGGCGCTCGCGCTCGTCGAGGTGGGGGAGGGCGCCCTCGAGGGCGAGTTTGTCCTCGACCAGCTCGTAGCCGGAGTCCTCGTCGCCGACCCACTCGGAGGCGGGCGATTCTTCGGAGTCCTCGCCGCCGACCGGGCGGTCGAGCGAGAGCGGGCGGCGGTTGTGGTTTGCCTCCAGCACCTCGAGCACGTCGGTCGGGTCGACCTCGAGCCGCTCGGCGATCTCGCCGACCGAGGGCGAGCGCTGCAGATCGACGGTCAGCTCGGAGATCGCTTTCTCGACCTCGGCCATCCGGTCGTGGAGCCCGCGCGGCACCCGCACCGTCCAGACGCGGTCGCGGAAGTGGCGCTTCAGCTCGCCGAGGATCGTCGGCGAGGCGAAGGCGGTGAAGGGGGCGCCGCGGTCGGGGTCGAAGCGGTCGATCGCGTTGACCAGGCCGAGGCTCGCGACCTGGAGCAGGTCGTCGAAGGACTCGCTGGCGCCGCGGTAGCGGAGGGCGAGGTTTTTCGCGAAGGGGAGGTAGCGGCGGACCAGCTCCTCGC
>JALZHV010000410.1 GCA_030860625.1 Actinomycetota bacterium | reverse complement strand
CCACGGCCCTCGCTCTGCGCTCGCTTCCTCCTGAGGCACGAGGTTCTTCTACCCCGTCGCCCTACTTGAATTCGAAACTGCTCAGGTAGTGGCCGAACGTCGGGTTGAAGATGACGTTGTCGAGGTTGATCTCGTCGGAGACGAAGGTCGACAGCGTCCGGTGGCCGTAGGGAGCCCACGGCGCCAGTTCCATCGTTTCCCGGTCGAGCTCCGCGTAGGCCTCTTCCTGCTCCGGCCCGAGCTGCTCTTCGGCGAGTTCGGCCATCTTCTCGTTGATCGCCGGCTCGTCGAAGTTGGCGAAGTTGCCGTTGTTGGTCGGGAGGATGCTTTCTCCCGCCAGCAGCGGCTGGAAGAAGTCGTTCGGGTGCGGGTAGTCCTGGAACCAGTTGGCGAACCCGGTGTCGAGGTCCGGCGTGCTCTGGTTGCCGATCACCGTGAAGTAGTTGTCGGCGTTGAGGATTTTCAGGGTCGTGTCGAAGCCCATTTCGTCGAGGACGCCCTCGTAGTATTCGCCGGCTTCGTTGTTCGGGCTTTCCGCGTCGGTCCAGACGGTAATGGCGAGGTCCGAGGGATTCGCTTCTTTCAGCATTTCTTTGGCTTTCGCCATGTCGTGCGGGTAGAGCTCGAACTCTTCGTGCCCCGGCATCCCCGGCGGCAGGATCTGCTGGCCCGCCTCGAGCTGGCCGGCGTAGATCCGTTCCAGCGCCCGCGGGTCGACCGCGTGGTTGACCGCCTGGCGGACTTTGACGTCGCTGAAGGGCGGCTCCTGGGTGTTCATCCAGAAGAAGTAGGTGCTGATCGTCGGCTCCTCGCGGAACTGGGTGCCTTCGAAGTCTTCTTTGACCTGGGCGTAGCGCGAGGAGGGCGGCGGGTTCTGCATCCACTCGTATTTGCCGCGTTCGACGTCGTCCACCTGCGACTGCTCGTTGCGGACGATCGTGATTTTCGCGCCGTCGATGTTGCCGTCGGGCAGCTCGGGAATCGCTTTGCCGTTGGCTTTGGCCCAGTACGGGTTGCGGGCGTATTCCCAGCCCTGGCCCGGCTGCGATTTGGTGATCATGTAGGGGCCGGTGGCGGGGGGCGGGCTGGCCGACTGGTCCTCGATCGGCGTGTCCTGGGGCAGCGGCGCCACGAACATCAGGCCGAGCTCGTTGGTGAAGGTGCCTCGGGGCCGTTCCAGGTCGATGACGATTTCGCCCGTTTTGTCGTTGGTTTTGATCCCCGGGATCGGGCCTTTTTTCGTTTCGGCGAATTTTTCGGCGCCGACGATCGTCATGTAGAAGGGCGAGCCGCCGGAGTTGAGCTCGATCATCCGTTCGACCGCGAAGCGGAAGTCGGAGGCTTTGACCGGGCTGCCGTCGGAGTATTTGAGGCCGGGGCGGAGGAAGAGCGTGTAGGTCTTGCCGTCTTTGCTGATCTCCGGCAGATCTTTCGCCAGGCCGGGGATGACCTCGCTGCCTTCGTCGCCGTTGGCGTGTTTGTAGGTCAGCAGCGGGATGTAGGTGTCCGCCATCGCGCTCCAGCCTTCCGCCGTGTAGGAGAGGTGGGGGTCGAGGTAATCGGGGAACGAGGCGTAGGTCCCGTTCAGGATCCCGCCCTTTTTGCCCTCCCCGCCACCACCGCCAGAGGTGTCATCCCCGCCTCCGCCGCACGCAACCAGTCCCACTGATGCAACCGCTGCAAGAACGAGAACCGCAATGACTGCCCCTAGCTTCTTCAACGTAGTCCCTCCGAATCCGGATTTCCGGGCTTTTTCCCTGGAATCAACTCCACCACAACGTCGTGATGGCCGTCAAGCGATGACGATCTAGACACTTCGCCGCCCTCTGCCCATTTCCCTTTAAGCAGCGGCGCCATGACGACGACGATGGCGATTACCCCCGCCCCCGCGACGAGAAACGTCATCCGCGGGCTGACCAGGGTCGCGACCACGCCGCCGATCGCGAAGCCGACGCCGGGCATCGCCGCGCCGATCGACTCGAGCACGCTCATCACCCGCGCCTGCATCGATTCCGCGGTCAGTTCCTGCACGGCGCTGATCGCCGTCACCCACTGGACCCCGTTGCCGGCGCCGCCGACCACCGAGGCCGCGCAGGCGGCGGC
>JALZHV010000409.1 GCA_030860625.1 Actinomycetota bacterium | reverse complement strand
GTCTCCTCCGTGACGCCCTTGATGTTGGCCGCGGCGCGGGTCCAGCGCTGCGGGTCTTCCTCGAGCGAGCGCTGCAGCGTCTGCAGGACGATCCGGAACTCCTCCGAGTCGGCCGAGGCGGGGTCGGGCACCGCGCCCGCCTTCTCGTACTCGACGCCCTTGTGGACGAGCAGGGTCGCGTCGCCGCCGTCGTCGAGGATCATGTTCGGGCCCTCGCCGTCGGGCCAGGTCAGCGATTTCTCGGCGCACCACCAGTACTCCTCCAGGGTCTCGCCTTTCCAGGCGTAGACGGGGACGCCGGCGGCGGCGATCGCCGCGGCGGCGTGGTCCTGGGTGCTGAAGATGTTGCAGCTGGCCCAGCGCACCTCGGCGCCGAGCGCGACCAGGGTCTCGATCAGGACCGCGGTCTGGATCGTCATGTGGAGCGACCCGGTGATCCGCGCGCCTTTCAGCGGCTGCGAGGGGCCGTACTCCTCGCGCGTCTGCATCAGGCCGGGCATCTCAACCTCAGCGAGGGAGATCTCTTTGCGGCCGAAGTCGGCGAGGGCGATGTCGGCGACTTTGTAGTCCTGGGTATCGGTTGCGGTTGCGGCGGCGCTAATAGTCATTGGAGCAATGTAGCGTGCCAATCGTGAGTGTGTCTGACACGGAGAAGAGGCTCGCCGCGGAGGCGGCGGCGGAGCTGGTCGAGAGCGGGATGACGGTGGGTTTGGGCACCGGTTCCACGGTCGCCCACCTGCTGCCGGCGATCGCCCGCCGCGGGCTCGAGGGGATCCGCTGCGTCGCCACTTCGGTCGCGACCGAGGAACAGGCGCGTGAGCTGGGGATTCCGGTCGAGGACTTCGACCAACTGGAGCGGCTCGACATCGCGATCGACGGCACCGACGAGGTGACGCCGGAGGGCTGGCTGATCAAGGGCGGAGGCGGCGCCCACCTGCGCGAGAAGATCGTCGCCGCGGCCGCCGAGCGCTTCGTCGTCATCTGCGACTCGAGCAAGCCGGTGGAGGCGTTCACCTGGCCGGTGCCGCTGGAGCTATTCGGCTTCGGAGCGGCCTCGACCCTGGCGCGGCTCGGCGGCGACGTCGAGCTGCGGGACGCGCCGCGCAGCCCCGACAACGGCGTCATCGCCGACTACCACGGCGGCGGGCTCGACGACCCGACGGCGCTGGCGGCGCGGCTGGAGGCCGATCCGGGCATCGCCGCGCACGGGCTCTTCCCCCCCGAGATGGTCTCGGAGCTGATCGTGGGCAGGGGCGACAGCGTGGAGAGGAAGACCTTCAGCGCCTGATGTTGCTGGTCGAGCGCGAGAGCGAGCTGGATGCGCTCACCGCGCTGGTCGACGGGCTGGCCGAGGGGAAGTCGCGGGCGGCGCTGATCGAGGGGCCGGCGGGGATCGGCAAGACGCGCCTGCTGGCGGAGGCGCGGCGGGTCGCCGAAGAACGCGGCATCCCCTCGCTGGGGGCGCGCGGTTCCGAGCTCGAGCGCGAGTTCCCGTTCGGGGTCGTCCGCCAACTGATCGAGCCGGCGCTGATGCAGCGGCCGAACCGGACCGAGCTCTTCGAGGGGGCGGCCGAGATCGCCCAGGCCGTCTTCGCCCCGCCCGGGACCGAATCGCTCGGCGGCGACGCCTCCTTCGCGGTCCTGCACGGGCTCTACTGGCTGACCCTCGACCTGGTCGGCGACCGGCCGCTGCTCCTGACGATCGACGACCTGCACTGGTGCGACCGGCCCTCGCTGCGGATGCTCGCCTACGTGGTGCGACGGCTGGAGGGCATTCCGCTCTTGATCCTCGCCACCCTGCGCACGAACGAGCCCGGCACCGACCCGGCCCTGCTGGCGGAGATCGCCCAGGACCCGATGACCGACCGCATCGCCCCCGGCCCGCTCAGTCCGGCGGCGATGCCGGCGCTGGTCGAGCGGCGGCTCGGCTCGGCTCCCGATGGCGCCTTCGCCGCCGCCTGCCACGACGCCACCGGCGGCAACCCGCTGCTGCTCGACGAGCTCTTGAAGGGACTCGCCTCAGAGGGGATCGAGCCGCGCACCGACCGCGTGCCGGTCGTCCGCGACCTCGGCCCGCGGGCGGTCTCCCGCGCGGTGCTGCTG